>JBBITX010000118.1:0-2119 GCA_037440545.1 Candidatus Bathyarchaeota archaeon | reverse complement strand
TTGAACGTCTAAATCTTCCATTTCCTCTGAAACTTCCACTTCATGCCAGCCGCATGGAATAACGTTATTGTCTATTAAGTAACGCATGGAATAGCGAATGTCATCTTCAAGGCATTCTTTAACGCCTCGTATTTTCCGAAGGGATTTGGCGTATTTTCCCATAACCTCAGGGTCTTTACAGTAAACCTTTAAGGCTTTAACAGATTTGCCGAAGAGCTTTTTGTCCACAACCTCGATCCCAGTTATGAATGGATATTCAGTTCTTGCGGAATCAATTGTGCTGACGACTTTAGCTGGGTCGAAGCCTTCTTCAACAACAATGTAAAAGTATGAAAGAAATTTTCTATCAATAATTAAAACTTTTTTCCCCTCAGGGTCTAAACCCCAAAGCCACATTTCAGGCTGATGATCCTTAACCTCGTAGTTTACATCTAAAAGCCAAAATGAAACTTTTATGGCTGATTCCCCCTCTAATAAAGATAGGTTGTAGGAGCACCTTTTAATACTTTTTAAGACATAGTTAAAAGTGACTTTGGAGGTTGTTGAAGTGGCTGGAATAGTCCTCGTCAGAGATGTTATGACTAAGAATGTTAAGGTTGTTAGACCTGACTCAAGCGTTAAGGAGGTTGTGGCTGCTATGAACAAGTTTGACATAGGTTCAGTGGTTGTTGTTCAAAGTCAACGTCCAGTTGGTGTAATAACTGAAAAGGATATTCTGAAAAGGGTTGTTGAGCCAGGCTTAACCCCTGAAACCCTAACTGCTAAACAGGTTATGTCAAGCCCTGTTATAACTATAGATGAAAATGCAAGCATAAACGAGGCTGCAAAACTTATGGCTAAAAAGGGTGTGAAAAGGCTTCTTGTTATGAGGAATAACGATGAACTCGCGGGCATAATAACTTTCTCAGATATTGTGGCAAAGGTTCCAGACATGTTAAGCCTACTTGAAGAGTTGGTTAGGCCTCATCGTCGAAAATACTGAAATTCAAAAAGCCTTTCACTTTCATTCAATGTTCTATTCTGAAGGGCTTAAGTTTGAAAATCCTTGAGATGAACCTTAAAAAGGGCTATGTGAAAGTGGTTCCTGAATCTCTTGACGATTTATGGCATTTATACAATATAATTTATAAGAACGACGAGGTTTACGCCTACACCACAAGGGAAATAAAAACAGATGAGAAATATGCTAGGCCTAAAAGCGGGGAAAGAGTTTCAGTTTTTATAGGGGTAAAAGTGGAAACGGTTTCATGGGATAAACTTCTCGGAAGGCTTAGGGTTCACGGTAGAATATGTGAGGCTCCGGAGATTGTTCCAACAGGGGCCCATCACACTTTGAACATAACATTAAACACGCCTCTAACAATAGTGAAGGAGGAGTGGGCAGCCCACCATATTGGGAGGTTAGAGGCTGCAGAGAAGGCATCTGAAAAGCCAATGATAATCCTCTGCATTGACGATGAGGGTTTCGCCGTAGCCAAAACAACCCAGTATGGCGTGGAGATAAAGGTTGAGGATAGGGTGAGGCTTCCAGGAAAGCTTGAAGCTGATAAAAGGACAATGGCGACTATGGAGCTGTTTAAGAAGGCCCTAGAAAGTATACGTCAAATATTAAGCGAAAGTCGAAGTCCCATAGCTGTAATAGGCGTGGGCTTCATAAAAAATGACTTCATTAAGTTTTTAGAAAACCACGCGCCAGAAGTTGCTGGGCTCGTTGTGGATGTTAAAGGTGTAAACAACACTGGAACAGCCGGAATATACGAGGCTATACGTTCAGGGGTTCTTACAAAAGCCATGAAAAACCTGAGAATAGCTGAAGAAACAATGGTTGTGGAGGAGATTTTAAAAAGACTGGGTAAAAACGAGAAGAATGTTGCTTATGGTGTGGAAGAGGTGGAGAAAGCAGCAGCCCTTGGAGCTGTTGAAAAACTTGTAATAGCAGATACAAAGCTTAGAATGGCTCCGGATGAGGAGAGGCTTACCCTAGAGGAATTGATGAAGGATGTGGAGAATAAGGGTGGAATAGTAATCGTTGTAAGCACAGAACATGAGGCTGGATTAAAAATCGCAGCCCTAGGAGGCGTAGCAGCCCTCCTACGTTTCTCCCCTCCAAGCTAGCCCT
>JBBITX010000117.1:0-2205 GCA_037440545.1 Candidatus Bathyarchaeota archaeon | reverse complement strand
GCGATAGGAGCTAAAAAGCAACCGCGCATAAAACTCTAAGCATTTATAATGCAAAACAAACTTGTTCTGTGGACTCGAACCCTTTTATGAATCCAGCGGACCCGCCATTAGAAATAAGTTTTGCTTTGAGCTTATTTGTTTGCAATTGCCTTCTAAAAAGCGATTATTCCAGCTTTTGAGAAGTCTTTTCAGAACCGGGAATAAAATTTTACAGTTCTGAAAAGAATTAGCATGTGTTCACTTTTTTATGCGGCGAACTTCGAAGACAACTGGGTTGTCTGGGTCTGTACAAGCTTGATAGATTACGTCCTTATCTTCAGCCCATGGGAACTCTGCGCCGTAGCGCATTGCGTAAACTTTCGGAAGCAATGCCATTAATGCGCTATAACATATTTCGCCTTTAACGGATCTTCCGTCGAAAATTATTTTATCGCCAACTTTATGCCCGAAGTTGCATTTCCCTTTCTGACTTTTAACAGTAATCTCAATAATCGACATCGAGATCCTACCGATTATTATGAGAAATCCTCATGCCCTCTTATAAGGTTTGCACGCCTAATCATGCGCGTTTTTGCCAAAATAAGGTCTTAACCGTTTTTAAGCGTGTTTAAACCTGCAATCAGTCTGCTGTCAAGCTGCAATTTTCAATTATAACTTTTGAGTCCGGATAGCTTGGAGTGTATATTGCTATTTCTGTATAGTTTTTCACCTTTTGTTGAAGTTAAGTTGTATAGACAGAATGGAATCAGTTTTCCTTTTTCTCTGAGTTCATGGACACAGCATTGGGATACTCTTTTAAGGTCAACTGTCCAAGCGTCTTGGGCGAAGTGGCAGCCTATGGAGAAAAAGCCTTCCGGCTTTAAGTATTCCAGTAGCATTCTAAGGGGGGAACCCATTGATTGGGGTCTGAAGTTTCTAATGGTTGCGCTTGATACAGCGAACTCTTCAGCCACTGCTTTTATTAATTCGTCAAATTCTACAAACTTGTTTATCAGTGAGTATTTATCTATCATTTGTTCTATGTCGGCAAGTCTGTTAACGACGTTAACCTCCTTATCGCTTCGGTAGCATGTGTAAACCAGTGAGGAACATCTAGGGTCAGGGCATGCTACTGGTATGAAGTCAAGTGTTTTTACTTGTCCTCCGCTTTGATTTTCCATGCCAATTTGGATGTCGCTTACGGTTGTTCTGTTTAATGGGTTGAAGAGGGCTGAGGGATATCTTCCAAGGGCGGCGAAGGGTTGGAAGTTCACTCCAATAGCCTTTCTGGATATGGCGTACTTAACTATGTTCCAAAGCTGGTTTTCGTTCACTCCCTTTACCACTGTTACGGCTAAAGTAATGCCTAGGCCTGCTTTAACACAGTTTCTTATGGCGTCTTCCTTTATTTTCGTCAGGTCTACTCCTCTAATTTTTTCATGAACTTCAGATGTTAAACCGTCAAACTGCAGGTAAACACCGCTTAAGTCTAGGTTTGACAAATCCTTTGCAAGGGCTGGGTTCTTGGCAAGCTCAATTCCATTTGTGTCTACTTCAATTAGTTTAAAGCCTAAATCTTTAGCTAACCCTACCATTTCAAGCAGGTCTTTCCTTACTGTTGGCTCGCCTCCTGAAAACTGTATTGCTGTATGTTTTCCTTCGCATCTTAAAAGTTCTTTAAGCATGGTTTCAAGATCTTCTAGGGAGGGGTTCCATGTAGGCTTAGGCTTAGAGTCTGCAAGGCATATGGGACATAAAAGGTTGCAGGCGTCTGTAACCTCCACTATTGCTAGGCATGTATGTTGCCTGTGAGAGGGACATAGGCCGCAGTCAAAGGGACATCCTCTTCCCACACTTTCCACATGCGGTTTGGCAGGTGCACCAGGCCTTGAAAACCTGAGAGCCCTTTGGTAAAGGTTGAGGTTGCTGCATATTAAGGCTTTTGACTTTCCGTGTTCTCTGCAATTTTTCTCCATGTAAACGTTTATTCCATCAGTTTTTATGTTGGCGGGAACAAGCCTAAAACATTCAGGGCAAAGGCTCTGGGTTTCATCAATCTTATACATGAAAAAAGGTTGTTTACCCTATAGTAAAAATGTTTCTAAAGCTTTAGTGTAGGCTGATTATGCGCTGACGATGAAAAATTATTAAGTTACGGCTTATAAGAGATGGGTGGCAGAGGCGGATGGAAACCTCATGGCTGTTAAGGTTATTGCTGTAGGAGGC
>JBBITX010000116.1:0-2297 GCA_037440545.1 Candidatus Bathyarchaeota archaeon | reverse complement strand
ATCTCACTTATCGGAGGAGTAGTTGGGGTAGGCGTTGTAGGCGTAGGGGTAACAGGAGTAGGAGTAGCTGGAGTCGGCGTAACAGACGGAGCCATCATAGTGTACGCAAGTGCTCCTAAAATCACTGCGATTATAACTACAATAGCAATTACCGCTGCTTGGACTTTTGTAATGGCTTTTCTCAACAACATAGATTGACCTCGTTGAATTTTTTCCATAAAGTGCTAATAAGTCTTTCGCTATAATGCTTTTCTTGATTTAATTAATGCTTTTCTTGATTTAATAATTGAAAACTTGTTTTCAGTTTTAGGGTAAAAGTTATTAATAAATGTGTTAAGGAATATTGATCTGTGAATGTCATGTGTAAAAAGGTTTTCGTAAGCTTTCCAATAAACCTTTTTGAGCTATATGATCCTTTGAAGAAAGAGGGTTTTGAAGTGATTTTCGGCATTGAACCAGCTCATCCCATGATTGGCGAGAGAAAGGCTTACTCTGAGGATGAGGTTATCGAGAAATGCAGGTGGGTTGACGCTGTTCTCGGATCACCTAGGCTGCCTTTAACCTCAAGAGTTTTAAATTCTGCGGATAGGCTTGTTTGTATTTGTCAAAGAGGAATAGGCTTTGACAATGTTGACGTGGAAACTGCATCAAAGCTGGGTATACTGGTTACAAACGCCCCTATCGAAGTAGACTTTGTGTGTGTGGCTGAACATACGGTGGCTTTGAGTCTTGCATTAGCCAAAAAATTGAATGTAGTTTCAAAAATTATTTGTGAAGGCGCTCAGGCATATTATGATGAACGTGTAAGCACGGTAATGTTGAATGGGAAAACTGTTGGAATAATAGGGCTGGGTAGAATAGGTGCAAGGGTTGCGGCTTTACTCCGCCCCTTAAATGTTAAGCTTTTAGGCTATGACCCCTACATATCAGAGGAGAGCGTGAGAAGCATGGGAGTGCAGTTGGTAGATCTTGAAACTCTGCTTAAAGAGTCAGATTTCGCCACCATACATGTTCCGTTAAGTAAGGAGACCTACCACATGATTGGAAGAAAAGAGTTGGCCATGATGAAGAATACAGCCTACATTGTCAACACGGCTAGGGGGGCTATTATAGACGAGGCAGCCCTTGTTGACGTTTTAATGAAAGGCAAAATTGCAGGGGCAGCCCTAGATGTCCTTGAAAAGGAACCTGCATCTCCAGATAACCCCTTGTTAAAAATGGATAACGTTATAATAACGCCTCACATAGCTGGCCGCAACGCTGAGTCCCTGATAGAGGGTGAGAGGGTTGCTGTTGAAAGCTGCCTAAAAATACTGAAAGGAGAGGTGCCTAACAACGTTGTTAATCCAGAGGCCATCCCAAAATGGAAGAAAAGGATGGGTTTAAGGGCGTAGAATAATTTTTGCATCAGCTATTTTAGCGCCTTCCCTCCAAACAATTATTGGGTTTAGATCCAACTGCTGTATTTCTCCATTTTCCAAAACAAGTTTTGAAACTTTAGATATTATATTAGCTATTGCCTCCACATCGGCAGGCTCGCTTCCTCTATATCCCTCTAAAAGTTTGTATCCCTTCACTTCCCTCATCATTTTCTTAGCTTCATTTAAGGTTATAGGCGCAACTCTGAATGTGAAATCTCTAAGCAATTCGATGAATATTCCTCCAAGACCGAACATTATTGCAGGTCCAAATTCAGGGTCTAATAATGCTCCAACAGCCACCTCGATACCTTTAGGAAGCATTTCCTCCACCATGACGCCTTTTATCACAGCTTTAGGATTGAAGCGGTGTACGCTTTCCATAACTATCCTATACGCTTTTTCAACTGCTTCCCTGTCTGTGACGTTTAAAACGACGCCGCCAACGTCGCTTTTATGAAGTATGTCGCTTGACACTATCTTTACAGCTATAGGAAAACCAATTTCCTCCGCGGCCTTTAAAGCTTCATCAAGGTTTGAAACCATTTTATATTTCGGCACAGGCAGCCCATAAAGCGAGCAGAGTTCCTTAGCCTCCGGCTCTAGCAGGAAGCTTCTTCCTTCATTTAAGGCTTGACTTATTATTGGTTTCATATTCCATCCCATAAAATCTTTCTAACTCACCTTGCAATTTTGTTTAGTTTAGCCCTCTCAATTTGTGTTTGGTCCACCATGACTTTTATGGCTTTGATGGCTCGTTCAGGCATATAATAGTTAGGTATATTTTTTTCCCCTAGAAAACTCATTGCTTTCAAAAGCTCCTCAAAATCAAGAAGCCCTGTCCATGCCACCACCATTGGCTTTTCAACCTTATCAACC
>JBBITX010000115.1:0-2301 GCA_037440545.1 Candidatus Bathyarchaeota archaeon | reverse complement strand
TATTGTACCGAGTTATTTTTTCCCGTAGGAGTCTTGCACTTTCAACATCAAGCCCCGATGTTGGCTCATCCAGGAAAAGCACTTCTGCATCGTTAATCAAAGCCATGCATAGTAGGAGCCTCTGCCTCATTCCTTTGGAGAAGGCTCTGACAAGCTTGTCCTTAACCTCATATAATCCAAACTCTTTTAGAAGGTATGTGGTGTTTTCCCTGAGTTTTTGTGGTGGCACACCGTAAAGCTTGCCTATTAAGGCTAGGTTTTCCCTTGCTGTAAGATCCACGTAGGCGTTTGAAACTTCTGGTACAACCCCGATGCGCTGCTTTGCCTCAATAGGGTTTTTCAAAACGTCATAGCCGGCTACAAAGGCTTTGCCCCTGTCAGGCTTTATTAAGCCCGTTAATATTCTGATGGTTGTTGTTTTTCCAGCTCCGTTTGGCCCTAAAAAGCCAAAAATTTCGCCTTTTTCAACCTCGAAGCCTATGTGGTCCACTGCTGTTACATCTTCGTAATGTTTTGTTAATTCTTGAACAGCTATTGCATATTCCACGTGTAAAGGCCTCCTAGTGGGGTTCTTGTATGCCTAAAACAACCATTCGTTCCTTGCATTTTATCCCTCTGGAAACGTTTGCTGGAGCAAAAACTATTTCTCCAGCTGACAAGTCGGCTTTCTCGTCCCCCACTGTAAATGTTCCTGAACCTTCCGCAATGTAAAAGCACACGTCATAAAGTTCTGGACACGGCGGAATCTCCTGGCCTCTGTCAAGGCAGACAAGCACAAGATTAAAGCAACGTGTTTTAAGCAAATCCCTCTTAACGCGTCTACGTTTTTCCACAGTGTCCAATAAGCCCTTATCCTCTGAAAATTGCATCAGCTTTTTCAAATTTATTATATCCATTTTCCATAACCTTTTCAATTTAAATAGGGAAAAGGTGGGGATTGGTGGTTTTAGCGTTTTAGGGCTTCTAGTCGCTTGTTAATCTTCTCCAGCTTTTTTGTTAGGGCTTCCCTGTATTCTTCTAGCATTTTTATCTCTTCTTCAATGTCCATTGGCCATGGGAAGCCCATGGGCCAGTGTTCATGTTTATGTTCATGGTGTGGGTGATGCCTTTCCATTCCACAGCAACAGTGGCATCTACACATTTGGCTTTTCACCTCCTTCTTTCACGGGTTTTTCAAAATTTTCATGATAGAAGTTTACAAGGTCTTCAAAAAGCCTTTTGCGTTTGACTATGGATGTTAGTCCCATTTTTAGGGCTTCGACGCCTTTGCTTGTCAGCCTGTAAACACGTCTGTCTGGTCCTCCTTCAACCTTCTCCCATTTTGACTCTAGTAGGCCGCGTTCCTCCATTCTTCGCAGGAGTGTGTAAATCGAGCCGGGTTCAAGTTTGTGGCATCCGTGGCTTCTCTCTTCGATTTCTTCTAGGAGTTGGTAACCGTGCATTGGCTTTTCATAGAGAACCCGCATTATTAGGAATTGTATCCATCCGCGTTCTGGGTATTCGTGCCATCCGCAGCCTCTTGGTCCACACATTTTAATCGATATAGATAACAACGTTACATATATAAGTGTTACGCATTGAGACAATAAATTTAAATTCTTGAATATGAAGTTATACTGAGGAACCAGAATGAACGAAACAAAAGAAGGCAAATCTCAATGCAACCACGATTGGAAAGCTGAAGGTCTAACTGAAGACAAGTCTCACGTGAGGCTTGTCTGTGTGAAATGTGGAGCCAAAAAGGAGATAGAACTCTTCCCATAAAATGGAAATAAATACTATTCAGAGGAGCACGATAATGCAGCCAAAAGAAGGCCCAAGCGAGGGCGTTGTTAAGCTTAGAAGTTGGGCTGAGTTTAAACAGCTAGCCGAAAGCCTAAAGCCGAAAGCCATAGTCTACAACATTGAGCAGAACGGCTTATCTCCAAAAAGGGAACTAACTAATTTGAGGCTTATACTGCCAGCGGGATCAGCCTATTACGTTTTGATAGATTCTCCAAGGGGAGGTGAAAGGCTTAAGGAGACGGGTATACCATTAAAGCGGGATGGGAAGGGAAACCTTTACTTGGAAGAGGAAGATGTGGTAAAATTTCTCAAGGAACAGTTCAAGCGAGAAGACTTAATCATATGTTCCTATTGGACAATTTAATATTTCAAAACGATAGATTTAAATATCTTAATATATCAATTTCTGCCACGTGTGAAAGTGTATGAGTGAAAGAAAATTGCCTAGATTTATAATGTGCTTCTGCACCGGTGAATGTCCAGGGTTTGCCAAGTTGGAATTGTGGAAGCTTATAA
>JBBITX010000114.1:0-2377 GCA_037440545.1 Candidatus Bathyarchaeota archaeon | reverse complement strand
AAACAATATTCTAATCAATCCAACCATAATTTTCTTTTAGTGTCTCCTAACAGAATATAAAGTAAACAAAAGAATCATAGTTTTATAATATTTTTTCACTGTTAGGCGCAAAGCAATTAACGTGGTGTAAGCGAAATTGAATTAGGTGATTTTAATAATGGACTGGATGAAAACATGGGCTGTCAATTTGTGGAACACGAAGCGTAGCATGTTAATAGGAGATGTGGGGGAAGCTGTTGCCCTCCATTATTTAAGTGATAATGGTTTTTTCGTTGTAACCAGACCTGTCAAACTCTTGCATGATAAGTTATACCTGGTTTCAGCGCATTATCAATTAAAACCTCCCAAAATTGACAGGAGCTGGTGGCTTACAAGTGAACAAAAAGAATATCTAGAAAAGTTTCCAGCTTGGGACTATGTGGCCTTCCGGAAGGAAGGCGAACCATACATCATCGAACATGAAGGCAAACGTTACATCAGATACTGGAAAAATCCTTACTTGATTGAAGTAAAAACAGTCAGAGGAATGGAAAAACCTGGCAGAAAATTCAAATGGAACGCGGTTCGTGAAGCGCAGTCGCTTGGCTTTAAGCCCATATTAGTTATCGTTAATCTATTGGAAAACTGGAATATTTCAGTTCAAGCCAACGAACTCTGATAACCAGCATTCAGATCAAAACATCTGCGGCCGCTATTTAGGTTGCATAAATTATTTAAAACACGCATGGTTATCTAACTTATAGTTAGCAGTTTACAAGTCGAGAAAGAAGCCCTTTAAAAGTAGCAAGGGCCTAACTAGCTAAAAGTTGACCAAGAAAATATAAAGCTGAACCATGACACTACATTAAAGGGTGTGAAAACATGGAAAAGTGTCCTAAATGCGGTGGTGAGATGGAAGTGAAGTCGGGGAAATGGGATCACAACCTGACCGTGAAGTCTGGCATGTTTGGGATGAAAAGGCCTGAAATGCACGTTTGTAAACAATGTGGATACATAGAATTTTATCTGAAATAAAATGGACTTTAAAAATTACAACGTCGGATATGTTGATTACGTTGCCGATGGTGTGTAATAGGTGAAGCTGTGCTGCTTTAGCCACGTGTAGGATGCATTAAGCATGCTTATTTGGAAAAAATTTAAGCTTTCGTTGTTATAGAAAGACGAAAAGGTGTGTTTGGGATGGTTGAAGTAATCTTAGCCATTATTATTGGTTTAATTGTTGGGGTGCTATTTGCCTTCTTCTATTTTAGAGCTAAAGTTGAATTGATGGCAAGGAAGCTTGGAGAGGAGATTGGACAGAAGGTTTTTGAACAGAGGAGGGCTGAGCTTGAAAGTGTTTTTGAACAAAAATACAAGGCGCTTTTAGAGCAGTGGAAGATTGAGAGCGAAAAATCGTTTAGGGAAGACGCGTTAGCTAAAAGCCGAGCAGTCCTCAAAGGAGCGCTAGCCGAGCAGCTAGCACCAATTTTTAAGATATTTGGATTCGACCCGCATGACGCCAGATTCATAGGCGATCCCGTTGATTATGTAATATTTGATGGTTACACAAGGGTTAAAGAAAGAATAGAGGATCGTCCAATAAGGGTTGTCCTGGCTGATATTAAAACCGGAGAAGCTGGGCTAACCTATGAGCAAAGGAGAATACAACAAGGGATAGAAAAACGACTTGTAGAATTCAAAATAATTAGGATGTAGGCGTTAAAAGGTGTGTGGCGAAAGCAAGACTTAAAATTTTTAGCTCTCGAAAGATGGAGAGAAAAGGCTATATCGGAAAACGTTTAATGGTTTAAAATGGAAAGTTATATTCTGCGCGTGCACGTTCAACTACATATTAGAGAAAATGGGAATGGTTAAGTTTACAATAAGCCTTCCTGAAGCCATGATGAATGCATTAGAAGAAGAGATGAAGAAGCGGAGGCTAGATTCAATTCAAGAAACCATTAGGTCGATTTTGAGTGATTATTTCTCGAAGGCCAAAGTTTTTCGGCCTACAGTTGAAGTGGTTTACGCGCCTAGGGAGAAGCCTCTAACTGAGGAGGAGCTAAAAGCGATCTATAAGGAGTTAGGGGTGGGATCTATGGATGAGCTTTTGGACAAGGTTTTGAAGGGCGAAGTTAAGTCTGAAGAGGTTAAGCGGGTGTATGAAGAGTTGATGATGAAGCGGAGGAAGCGGAGGCTGGCGAAGTAATTATGAGTATCAGTTACTTCAGAGACATGAAGCCTAAATATGGCACTATCGCCACCCAGCCAACACAACCCCTGCAAGGTGAATCAAGGCATACCAGAGTGTAGCATAGTCCAAATCTGGTAATGTTCTTTTAATCATCGTTAATTGAAGATGGGATTGGAATTAAGGAATGTTGAAGGAATCAAACCT
>JBBITX010000113.1:0-2595 GCA_037440545.1 Candidatus Bathyarchaeota archaeon | reverse complement strand
AGAATGTGTGTTATAATAATTGACATGGTTAATGACTTTGTTACTGGAGATTTAAAGTGTGAAAGGGCGGCAAATATAATTCCAAACTTGAAAAGGCTTGTTAAAGCTGCTCATGAGCATAATATCCCAGTGGTTTACAGCAACGATGCTCACTATCCTCAAGATTTTCAAGTGGTGAGGAGATGGGGAAAGCATGCTATTAAAGGGACTGTTGGTGCAAATATCATTCCTGAATTGAAGCCTGAAGAGAAGGATTTCGTTGTTGAAAAGCACACTTACAGCGGCTTCTACGAAACTGGATTAGACACGCTTTTAAGAAGTCTATATAACGGCCAAGGCGTTGAAACTATTATTTTATGCGGATTACACACTCATATATGCGTGAGGCATACAGCTGCTGATGCCTTCTTCAGAGGTTATAAAATAATAGTTGCAAAGGACGGTGTGGAATCCTTCACAGAGGAGGATCAAGAGCAAGGATTAAAATATTTGGAGTACGTTTATAACGCTAAAATAATGACGATCGAGGAAATTATTAAAGAAATGGGAAGAGGGAAAGCAGAAGTAAGCGTTGACTTTAAAAATTAAAGCATTTCAATTTTGTCGAAAAATTTAACGGCTTCGCCTATCCATCCATAACGAATAGTGAAGAATGAAGGACAGGGGATATGTTAAGTTTAATTTCTTCCAAAAATAAACCTCCACATCCTACCCAAATTAGGCCATTTACAACGATTATATCTTATAAAAAATAAAACTGTGCCTGTGCCAATGTTGAAAGGCTAAGTTTGGTGGGTAAAGTTTAAACCTTTAAGGCTATTAGCCTTTAACTGTCGGGGGCATGTTAAACGTGGCGAAAATTCTCATTGTTTATGACTCTAAGACTGGAAATACTGAGAAAATGGCTTTGGCAGTGGCAGAAGGTGCTAGAAAAGTGGGCGGGGTTGAAGTCATTGTAAAGAAGGTTGATCAGACAAGTCTAGATGACCTATTGGAGGCTGACGGAATCATAATGGGTTCACCTACGTATTATGGGCAGATGTCTGGGAAGCTTAAAGCTTTTATAGATGATTCTGTGAAAATTCATGGAAAACTTGAAGGCAAAGTTGGAGCAGCCTTCACAAGTTCAGGGGGAACAGCCACAGGTGCGGAGACAACTCTGCTTTCAATTTTAGGAACTATGCTTATTCACGGCATGATAGTTCAGGGGAGAGCAGAGGACAAACATTATGGAGCAGCTTCCGTGGAAAATCCAGAAGGGGAAGAGATTGAACACTGCATAGAACTTGGAAAAAGAACAGCAACACTGGTCAAAAGGTTAAAGCAGACATCATAATGCACGGAATTTCACTGCTACTGATTTAAACTGAGAGAAAATAAAATCCACATGAGCGAAAACCACACGGAAAAGTGGGCCCGGCCGGATTTGAACCGGCGACCAACAGGTTATGAGCCTGTCGCTCTAACCTAGCTGAGCTACGGGCCCTCTCTTTCATTTTACAACTCATTAATTATTCCTATTGAAATGTGATTTAAGTGTTACTAGTTTGTTTTCACTTGTTTCTAGTGTTTTTATTTACGTTTTCTAAACAGCATAATGCCTTCAGGCGTGGTGCATACATAGTCGAAGCCAACTTCTATAAGTTTAGCTGCTTCATTTGTTGTTTGCGCTGTTGCTGAATAGAATTCTGCGTTGTTTTCAGCCCCGAAAAGGGCTTTTTTAAGGGTTATATTTATTAAAGTGTTGTCTAACCTTACGTGTCCAAGCATTTCTTTAACGTGTAATATGTCTTTTGTTTTATGGTATTCCATTGTGGCTTTCCAAAGGCGTATGGTGTGGAATCCTATCTGGTTCAGCCTTGGATTTTGATATTCGAATGCTAAACTTTTACGTCTTTAAAAAAGTTCGATGTGAAGCTTATTTTCAAGTTTGCCTCTGTGGTTTCCAGTCGGCTGCGGAATACATATTGTGTTTTTCTCGGCAAAATGTTTATTCGTTGAATAAGCTCTCTGGAAACTTTAAAGATTCGAGTTTTACTATGTTTTTCAGGGCTGTTTATGGCTATTAGGTTTCTTTCAAAGTCAACGTCGACCCACTTTAGCCTTCAAACTTCACCTATCCTTGCAGCTGTCTCCTTGATAAGCTGTAAAGCCACGCTTATTTTCCGAGGCATCTTATGAATTAAAAGGTCAATTTCGCTTTCTAAAGGCAGAAACAGCATTTTACCTTCAATGGAATATTTAGGCTTCTTCCATTTTATCCCCTTAAATTTGGCGTAGGCGTCGTAAAAGTTTACGTAGGTGTGTTTTGTGCCTTCCTTCCATTTTTGACTTGCTATAACGTTTTTAACGGATTCAGAGTTGGAAATGTCTGCTCCAAGCTTTTGCAATGTTTTCAGGGCTTTAACGTATCTTGTCACGGTTGATTCTGCATAGCCGTTCTTCTTCAAACTCCACGCAAAATCTAAGATTTTCCCTTTAACGTCCGCTGTCTGCCCTGAGGCTCCCGCAAGCCCGCTTTTGTTCGAGTTTTCAACCGCGGCCAAGGTTTTCGCCGCCTTAAGGGCGGAGGGCGCTCCGCTATGCGCGTCATGG
>JBBITX010000112.1:0-2739 GCA_037440545.1 Candidatus Bathyarchaeota archaeon | reverse complement strand
CCTTTTGGATATTTTATGCATATAGTCAATTGGGATCTAACTTCCCTTTTTGAAACGCTTTCAAGGCCCATAGCTTCAAACGCTGCGTAAAAGGCCTCTGCGCATATTCCAACTCGTTTAAAGCGGGTTTCTAGGCCTTCTTCTAAAACCATTTTTAGCGCTTCATCTGTGGCAAGCATAATGTTTATGGCTGGAGTGAAAGGTGTTTGACCAGCCCTATGTGTTGAGAGGTAAAGCGATAAGTCGAAGTATCTGCTTTTTGGCTTATTTCGCGATAAAAGTTCCTCTGCTTTTTGGCTTAAGGATATAAAGGCAAGGCCAGGTGGCCCTCCAATGCCTATTTGGCTGCTGGCAACACATACGTCTATGTGGTAACGGTCAACTGGGAGGTTAAGGGCTCCTATCACTGGTTGGGCATCCACTATTAAGAGGCTTCCGTGTTCGTCGCAGATTTCTCCAACTTCTTTAAGCCAGCTATAAGTGACCCCTGTAGATGTTTCATCGAACACTGTGAAAACAGCCTTAATTTTTTTCTCCTTTTCAAAGATCCTTTCAATATGATCTAATTTCGGCTGGTCTCCGACAGGCGCCTCAACCTTTATAACGTTGGCCCCTGCATTTCTAACATATTTACAGAGCATTTCACTGAAGAATCCAGATACAGGGACTATAACATTATCATCCTTTCCGAAAAAGTTTACACTTGCCGCTTCTAAACCTCCAGTAGCAGAGGAAGTTAAAACAACAATTTCACCCTTCGTCTGCATAACTTGCTTTACCTTAGAGATAAGATCCTTTAAAAACCCCATAAATTCCTCACTTCGATGGTCAATCATAGGCCTTAGAAGCGCTGCTAAAACCCTATCAGAAATGTTAGGAACCGAACCCATAAACCATTTACCCAAGCAAACCACGCTCCAATTGAAAATTGACAGTAATTTAATGTGAATAAATATAAATTTAACTTTCCACGCCGCTATTTATTATTGTAAGGCTCTTTCAGGTATTAATTTAGAATCCTTTTATTATTTTTGCAACTTTAGCGTTTTCGGAGATTTTCTGAGAAGAGCCTTCGAATATTATTTCTCCCCTTTCTATAACGTAGAAATAGTTTGCAATTTTAAGAGCGTTAGACAAGTTTGATTCAGCTATCAACAATGAAACTCCCTTGTTTTGTATTTCATTAATTGCCTTAGCTAACCTTAAAACTATAATTGGAGCTAAACCTTCCAAGGGCTCATCCAGCACAAGAAGCTTTGGAGAAAGGGCTAATGCCCTGCCAATGGCTAACATCTTCTGTTCGCCGCCGCTTAAGTAAAGCCCTTTGTTGCGTCTCAACGGTTTGAGCTCTGGAAACAGTTCAAATATTTCCTCTTTAACCTTCAATCTTTCTCCTTCTGGAAGTAATCTTAACCCTAATTCTATGTTCTCTTCAACGGTGAAATCTGGGTAGATTTTCCTGTCTTCAGGAGCATATCCTATGCCTAACTTTGCCCTTTTTTCCGCGGGGACATCTGTAATTTCTTCGTTGTTAAAAATTATTTTTCCACTTTTAACGGGTAAAAGTCCTAAAATACCTTTTATTGTTGTGGTTTTCCCTGCACCGTTTCTTCCAAGTAGGCAGACGCTCTGTCCCATATCCACTTTTAAGGATACATCTCTTATTATATGGGATCCTCCTCTGAAAACATTTATACCGCTAACTTCAAGCATCATTATCCCCCTATCACCTTTGTAATTTCCTCTGATTTGTAAACTTCCTCAGGGGTTCCCTCGAGGAGTATTTTGCCTTCAAACATTACCACAACGCGGTCAGAATGGGAAAACACTATGTCCATGTCATGTTCAACCATAACTGTTGTTATGCCGATTTCTTTAACCGCAGTCTTTATTATTTCCATTATAGGCTGCTTGTCAGAGGTGCTAACCCCGCTTGTAGGCTCATCGAGAAGTAAGAGTTTTGGGCTGAGGGCGTATGCCATGGCTACGTCGAGGAGTTTTTTATTTCCATGAGGCAACTCCTTAGCCGGTTTATCTAAATATGGAGATAGATTAAATTTATCCGCAATTTCAGTTACTTCATCTCTAATTTTAGCATCTCTGTTTAAGAGGGAAAAAATTTTGAAGCTTTTTTTATGTTTTGATAGAAGTGCGAGGCATAGGTTGTCGAAGACCGTTAAATCGTTAAATATGTTGAGAAGCTGAAATGAGCGTACAATGCCCTTCTTAACTGCGTCGTAGGACTTTTTAATGTGAGTTATGTCTTCCCCTTGAAAGATTATTGAACCTGAATCTTCTAAAAGCCATCTTGATATAAGGTTTATCAAGGTGGTTTTTCCAGCGCCGTTTGGTCCAATTATGCTCACAAGTTCGCCCTTGCGAATCCCTAGGTTTACGTCGTCCACAGCTTTAACATTGCCGAAATGTTTCCTTAGATTCTTAACTTCTAACATGAACATTTAATTCCCTCAGTGAACGCTCTTTTGGAAACGTTTTGCAACTTTCTGCAGGATTCCCCCAACACCGCCCCGAAAGGCCAAAACTACAGCCATTAAGGCAGCGCCTAAAAACAACTGCCAGTAAATAGTTATCGTTACAATGAATATTTTGATTACGCTGTATATGAAAGCACCTATTATTGGACCATAGAAAACCCCAATACCGCCTAAAAGTGTGAAGAAAACGATTTCTCCTGAGAAGAGAAAGCTGGTAAAGTCAGGGGTTATAAAACCATTGTAA
>JBBITX010000111.1:0-2778 GCA_037440545.1 Candidatus Bathyarchaeota archaeon | reverse complement strand
TAGGGCGTTTTAAGCGGGAACTGGTGCACATGAATTAATTTTATAGAAGAATCTTCTACTTTCACAACTGGAAGAACGCTGTAATCTTGAGGTTTAATTTAGTAAAGGATAAAGCGTTGAAAAGCATATGAGGCTGATGTGGTATAAATATTAAAGCTTTAACGGCGGTGTTTGCTGAGATTTGAATTGAATCATGGGGGGATGAAGCTTGCGGATAATTCTTGTTGGTTATGGGGTTGTAGGTCAAAGCCTTTCAAGCTTATTTGTAAGTCGGAGTTTGGAGTTGTCCAGCCTTTATGGTTTTCGACCTAGGGTTGTGGCTGTGGTGGATAGGGGTGGGGCGGCTTTAAATCCAAAGGGGTTGGATCTTGAGAGGGTTTTGCTGGTTAAGAGGGAGAGGGGCACTGTGGCGGCTGAGAAGGGTTTTGGGAAGCCTGAGATGTCCGCCTGCGAAGTTATTGATTCTGTTGAGGCTGAAGTGCTTGTAGAGGTTTCTCCAACAAACGTTAGAGATGGGGAGCCAGGCCTATCCCATATTAAAAATGCGTTTAAATCTGGAATGCATGTTGTGACATCGAATAAGGGTCCTTTGGCTTTGGCTTTGCCTGTTTTAACAGAGTTGGCTGAACATAACAATGTTTATTTTAGGTTCAGCGGGTCTGTGGGGGCTGGCACTCCTGTTTTGGAGTTCGCAAAGAGATGTCTCTTCGGCGATAGAATCCTCTCTGCAAGGGGTGTGCTGAATGGAACTACAAATTTTATACTTACAGAGATGGCTGAAAAACACTCCACTTTTGAACAGGCTCTTGAAAGGGCTAAAAAGCTTGGATACGCCGAAGCTGATCCGTCAATGGACGTGGACGGGGTGGACACAGCCTGCAAACTTGTTATAATTGCAAACTGGGTTATGGGTAGGAAAGTCACATTAAAAGATGTAAAAATAAGGGGCATAAGAAGCGTAACTGTAAAAGAAATGGAGGAAGCCGTTAAAGAAGAATGTACAATTAAGCTTTTAGGAACCATAAGTGAAGATTTAGAAGTGAAACCCATGAGGGTTTCTAGAAAGGATCCCTTATGCGTAAGCGGAACCCTTAACGCTGTAACCTTCGTTTCAGAATTCGCCGGGGAGCAAACAATAATTGGACGAGGCGCAGGGGGAGTTGAAACCGCCAGCGCTATATTGAGGGATCTGCTTGAAATAAAGCAGAGGTTGGCGGCTAAAGCCTGGCTAGAAGTTTGAAGGTGAAAAAATGAAGATAGTTATGAAGTTTGGAGGAACATCTATAACTGGTGGGAAGAATGCAAGGAAGGCAGCTGAGCTTATAGCATCCCATGTTCATAAAGGCCATAAGGTTGTAGCGGTGGTTTCAGCCTTAGACGGCGTAACAGAAAAACTAATTGAGGCTGCGGACCAAGCGGAAAAAAGGAATAAAAATTTTGTGAAAGCCTTTCTCGAAGAAATGGTTGAGAAACACTTTAAATTGGCTGATGAAGCCATTGAAAAGCCATCTTTGAAGGAGGAAGTTAAAAAGACGATTTTGTCGGCGATTGATGAGCTTGAAAAAGTTTTAACAGGCATAATCTATGTTGGGGAGCTCACGCCTAGATCAAGAGACTACATTTTATCCTTCGGCGAGAGACTTTCCACTCCAATAATTTACGGAGCCGTTAAAAGTTTAGGGGTTGAAGCTAGGTTGTTAACAGGGGCTGAGGCAGGGATAATTACAGACTCAAACTTTGGAGAGGCCTCACCACTCATGAATGCTTCAAAACACCAGGTTAAGGAACGCCTAGAACCGCTAATTGAAATGGGAATCGTTCCAGTAGTTACAGGATTTATAGCTGCAACCCAGGATGGAACAACCACAACTCTTGGAAGGGGGGGTTCAGATTATACAGCCACAATAATAGGGGCTGCATTGTCAGCGGATGAAGTTTGGATATGGACAGACGTTGATGGATTAATGACCACAGATCCTAAAATTGTCCCTTCAGCGAAAACCATTCCTGAAATCTCCTTTGAAGAAGCCCTGGAGATGGCTGTCTACGGAGCCAAAGCCATGCATCCAAGAGCCCTAGAACCCCTTATGGGTGAAAAAACCATAGTTAGAATAAAGAACATATTCAACCCTGAAGCTCCTGGAACAGCCATAACAGGGGAAATCAAAATTAAACATGGAGTAACCGTTAAAGCCTTAACCCTCCTCAGAGACGTGGCAGTAATAACCCTAACAGGGGCAGGGATGATAGGAACCCCGGGAACAGCTGCAAAAGTATTCGAAGTTCTTGGAAAAAATGGAATAAACATATTAATGATTTCCCAGGGAGCCTCAGAGGCCAACATCTCATTAGCCATAAGAAGAAACTATCTGGAAAAAGCAGTTAACGCCCTAGAGGTAGCCCTACTTGGAAGAGGACTCATAAGGGAAATAACCTACGAAGACGACGTCTGCATAATATCAGCTGTGGGAGCAGGCATGAAAAACACACCTGGAATAGCATCAAAACTTTTCACAGCTGTTGCACGAAAAGGGATAAACGTTCGAATGATTGCACAAGGCTCTTCAGAGCTTAACATATCCTTCGTTGTAAAAGAGGCTGATGGAAAAGCTGCCGTACAGGCAATCCATGAAGAATTCAAATTAGGGGAAGATTAGAAAAGAAGCAAAACGCTAATATTGACTATTTAATGTTTTACTCTTGGGCCGGTAGATCAGACTGGAATGATCGCAGCGTTGGCATCGCTGAGGTCGCGGGTTCAAATCCCGCCCGGTCCAC
>JBBITX010000110.1:0-2871 GCA_037440545.1 Candidatus Bathyarchaeota archaeon | reverse complement strand
AAGATGGCAGGCTGAAGCCTTCAAAATCGAAAAGGTTTGGCTCCAATGCGGTGAGGCTACCTAAGGTGGTTTAACGAGATAATGAGTAGGCGAATTCCTCTTCTATAGAGTTTAATCAAATTTATCTAGCGGTTAAGCTACGAGTTATTGTATGTTGTGGAAAGGGAGAGATAATATTTGAAGGGTCTCCCAAGAAAATTCTGAAAATAAAAAAATTTAAGTTTGAAGCAAGTAAAAATAGTATTGAAATACGTATTTCCAATATTGTGGGATGAATGATGGAAGAAGATGGAATTAAATTGTGTTATGTGAGTCATGGTTTGGGCGGGATTTCAGTTTCAGCGGTGCCTTTGGAGGTTCATGTTAAAAATGGCAAAATATTGAGGGTTAAGCCTGTTCATTTCGATGGTTTAAGGCTTTATGAGATAAGGGCGCGTGGGAAGTCATTTACTCAGCCGGCCAAAACTCTGCCTTACTGGGTTAGCCTTGCCTATAAAAAGCGTGTGTATTCGCCGAACAGGGTTAGGTACCCGTTGAAGAGGGTGGATTGGAGCCCAGAGGATAGGAATCCCCAGAATAGGGGTGTAAGCGGATTTGTCAGAATAACGTGGGAAGAAGCCTTAAACATAATTGAGAAGGAGTTAAAGCGTATAAAGGAAAAATATGGGTTATGGTCTGTGCTTGTGCAGGACGACGGGCATGGGCAAGGAGGGGCGGTACAGACGCCCCACGGCATTCATCATGAACTTTTCCATCAGCTTGGAGGATTTACTCAGCAGGTTAGAAATCCTGACAGTTGGGAAGGCTATTACTGGGGAGCCATGCACGTGTGGGGAATGGGCGGGGGTGTTCATGCAGGAGAAGCCTATCAGGACGCAATTTTCGACGATGTAATGGAAAACACTGAAGTGCTTATACTTACAGGCTGCGATCCTGAAGCGACCGTTCCAGGATTTTCCGGGCAGATTGGCAGCGTTATATGCCAATGGTTCAAGGAGGCTGGCATAAAATTGATAGCGATAGCCCCTGACTGCAATTTTGCAGCAGCAATACATGCAGATAAGTGGATACCGATAAAACCTAACACTGACGGCGCCTTATACTTGGCAATAGCATACATATGGATAAAGGATGGAACCTACGACAAGGATTATGTTCAAACTCACTGCGTAGGCTTCGAAGATTTTCGCAAATATGTGTTAGGAGAAGAAGACGGAATACCTAAAACTCCTGAGTGGGCTGAGATAATAACAGGTGTTCCAACTAGAACAATAAAGGCTTTAGCTAAAACATGGGCCACGAAGAGAACATCCATAGCAGTGCATTTCGGAGGTCCAAAAATCAGAGGACCTTATTCTCATGAAATAGCAAGGCTGGAGGTTATATGCCTAGCAATGCAGGGACTTGGAAAGCCAGGGCGTCAATTTGTACGTATGAGAGTTGGCGGTATAGGAAAGATGGTTGCGTCAGTTCCTCAGTATCGAGAAGCTACAACTGGTTATATGACCAATCCGATGGCTCGATCCACATTTGAAGTTGTTTCTCCCGTAATTGTGCCAAAAGTGCTTGTAGCCGACGCCATTTTAAACCCTCCCATAACATGGTATGGCACAGGGGCAATAAGCGCACCTAGAGAGGATCAGTTTAAAAAGTACACGTTTCCGCCTGAGGGGCATCCAGGAATACACATGATCTGGAATGCAAACTGCTGCTACATCACCTGTTGGAACAGTAAAATATTGGACGCATTTAGAAGCCCAAACATAGAGTTCATCGTCGCAGTTACGCCTTGGCTTGAAAACGAAGCAACATTCGCCGACATCATACTTCCAGCGCAAACAATATTCGAACACGATGACCTAATAATAACCAGCAGAACAGCTGTAAACGCAATTGCATATCAGGAAAAGTGCATTGAACCCGTAGGAGAATCAAAAAGCGATTATGAAATATGCCGCATGATAGCTCAAAGAATGGGTGTTGAAAAAGCATTCCCACCTCCGGAAGAACTTATGAAAAGCTTATATGAGGCATCATTTGTTCATAAAAAATTCGGAATAAGCTGGGAGGAGTTTAAGAGAAGGAAAATATTTTTCCCAGATCATCCAACATGGGAAGAGTGGAAGCAAATTCAGAAAGAAATAGCCGCCAACTACGGCCAAACCTGGGGCTCCAAGCCAGGCTTAACATGGTTTTATGAACTTCCAGAGGGCAAGGGCCTTGAAACACCAACAGGCAAACTGGAAATAGCATCAACAGGCTTGGCTCAACACTTTCCAGACGACGAGGAAAGACCGCCTATTCCACGCTACATACCCTACGGCGAAACCCATCATGAAAGCCTACTCCACCCAAGGGCCAAAAAATACCCGTTGCTCCTAGAGTCAAACCATCCGAAATGGAGGCACCACGCCCAAGGCGACGACATAACATGGCTTAGGGAAATACCAACCTGCAAAATAAAAGGTCCGGATGGCTACATGTACGAACCAGTTTGGATCCATCCAAACGACGCTTTTAAAAGGGGAATAAAAAACGGAGACATAGTTAAAGTCTACAACGAACGGGGAATAGTACTATGCGCCGCCTATATCACAGAGAGAATAATGCCTGGAACAGTGCAGATACACCATGGAGCAAGAGCTGACCTCATATCCCTAAACCCCCTCATAGACAGGGGCGGCGCCATAGACTTGATAGTTCCACCTAACCCCATGTCCAAAAATGTCGTCGGCCAAGTTTGCAGCGGAATCCTCGTCGAAGTAGAAAAAACAGACATTAACGAACTCATGAAAACCTATCCAGAAGCCTTCAAACGTAGGCTTCATCCTGATGTGGGTGTATGCTATGAAACATGGGTGTTGGGGTGAT
>JBBITX010000109.1:0-2881 GCA_037440545.1 Candidatus Bathyarchaeota archaeon | reverse complement strand
ATGAAGAAGCAGCAAAGAAGGGCATCATCTATGTGAAGCGTATGGCAGAAGAGTTAGGCATGAAGACCAACTTGCAGCAGCTTGGAGTTAAGAAGGATGAAATTCAAGAGCTTGTAGATCAATATTTGGCAGGGCCAGCAGTTGAACTGAAATGGGAGCCTCGGGACACAAACAAATCAACGTTACTCCAGCTTTACGAAGACATCTGGGATGGCAAACTTTTCAATTAATTAAGAAAAACCCCATCAAAAATGCCTTAACGAAAAGGGCATTCAACTGGCTTCTTACCAATTTAAAAAAGTGGACTAGTTACACAGAATAGCTCAAGGATAGATTTCAAGCCTAGTCTTCTGGATAGCGAACAAGGCGAAGGCGGAATTGGAACAATGTAGGCCCATTAATCGGCTAACTATTAATGGCTTCATGCTGCAGTTAATAAGCCTATACGCCATCGTAATTCACCCGCTGAATTAAGGCATCTTACTAATAGTGGTCATGGTGATTTTGGCCAAAGGAGTTATATGTCTAAGTCAAGCTGATAGGGGGGACTTCTCATTCAAAAACTGGCTAAACAACTAGCAAGCCTGTAAGAATTAATGTTAGAGAGTTAAACTCTTTTATTTAATAATTTGACACTTGAAGTGTGAACCAATGGCTCGCAAGTGGATTTGCTGGCTTTCTCTAAATTTCTAGTGGCGATTAGAGAAGAAGGGGATAATGTTGAAATGATTTTTGGATAAACCTTAAATATGTTTAACATTGCATCCTAAATCGAATCTTGAGGTGGCATTATGGGAGTGATAAGTAAGAAGCTTCTCCAAAAGCTTGAGAGGGATTTTTTCATAATTGATGTGCATGCCCATATAGGCGAAACTGTCGGAGTTGGAGTTTTCCTTCCCGAACATGTTAGAGTTACCTCTGAAGATTTGATTGAAAGGATGAAGTTGAATGGAACAGATATGGCCATAATCTCGCCACTGGTTGGTTATCCAGCCCCTAACGGCATTAAAGATACTATGAGGCAGAATGACAGAATCGCCGAGGCTTTAGAGAAACATCCGGATAAGTTTCCCTGCGGTTTAGGAATTGTAAACCCCTACGAGGTTGATAAGGCTGCAGAAGAGGTTCATAGGATAATGGGGGATCTTGGACTTAAAGGACTGCTTTTCTATATGACTTTTCAAGGAACATACCTAAACAACGCTTTGATAGTTAATATACTTAAGGAGCTTTCTAAATATCCTGGCGCTGTGGTTTTAGCTCACACTTCAAGCGGCATTCCAGGGGAGCCTTGGAGGTTAGGCGAGTTGGCTGAGCGTTTCCCCAACTTAACATTCATAAGCGCTCATCCATGTGTTGGAATAGGCCAACTAGGACAGCACATCCCATTCTGCAGGAGGCTTAACAACCTCTATGTGGATACAGCTCTTTGGGTTCCAGAAGACGAAACATGGCTGACTGCAAAGGCTCTCGGGGCTGAGCATATCGTTTACGGTGGAGACATAGGCGGAATTTCAAGCGTCTCATTCGGACTTTTAGAGCTGTTGCTATCCGACGTTTTCACCGATAAGGAGCTGGAACAAATATTATGTTGGAACACTGCTAAAATTTTCAAAATTAAAATATAAAAAGGCTTTCAAAAACGAAAATTAGAAGAGGTTTGTTTTTATGGGAAATAAGTTAAGTTTTGGAATAAATCCAACCCCACACCCCTGGGAGGATATGAAGAAATTTGATGAGTGGTGTGTAGAAGTTGAAGGACTAGGCTACGATTCAGTTTTGATACCTGACCACTATGATCTTCCAGTTCCTCCATTCCCATCCAACAAGCTTGTTGACGCATGGACAACATTGTCATATGTTTCTGCCAAAACAAGCACTATTAAAGTTGGAAGCCTTGTAAGCCCTATACCGAGATGGATTCCAAGTCAACTGGCTAAAATAATTGCAAATGTAGATTTGCTTTCGGAGGGGAGGGTTATAGCAGGCTTCGGAGCAGGCTTCCACATAGGCGAGTTCCTAAACTATTCGCCAACCCTCTCATGGGATGAAGATCGCATAAAAGTTCAAAAGTTTGAAGAAGGACTCCGCGTTATCCTTAAACTTTGGACAGAGGAAAAGGTTACATTCAAGGGTAAATCTTACGTGTTGAAAGACGCTGTTCTCCTGCCTAAACCCGTGCAGAAGCCTCACCCGCCTATATGGTCAGGCGGCATGGGTCCTCAAATGCTGAAACTTACAGCAAAATATTGTGACGGTTGGATAGCGCATAGAGCTCCATCCCCACATAGAATAAAATCCGCCGAAGACTATGAAGCCCGAGTGAAAGCTATCCAAAACTACTTAAAAAATTATGGAAGAGACGTTCAAAAATTTACTTTTGCATTTCTCCTAATGATCGGCCTTGACGTAAAAGACATGAAAGAAGCCTCCGAATTGATAGAAGAATACAGCAAACTAGGGAGCCAATACTTCATTGTCGAGTTTACGCCCCCGCCACCACCACAAAAATACATAGAGCTAACGGAAAAGTTTGCACAAGAAATTATCCCATCATTCATTTAGAAAAGAAGACAAATTAAAAGAAGAGGCGTACTCGCAAAATTTCATATAAATGACATATTTTAAACTGCGTCTCTCCAAAGTAGAGAAGTTTTTAAGAACTTATCAGTTATCATAGATGCTTGAGCTTTCAGGCCCCAATTGAACTCCGTGCTTTTCCTGGAGGCATAAACTGCAGCATTATCTGTAAGAGCTCATTTTAAGTAACCATGCAGAAGATTTATCGAACCTCAATTAGCAAGTTAACACTTTCATCCTTCCATCTATTGGCATGAAGTAAAGCAAGTCTTAAATAATGTTCTTACAACTCAGTATAAAG
>JBBITX010000108.1:0-3016 GCA_037440545.1 Candidatus Bathyarchaeota archaeon | reverse complement strand
GTGATTCACTGACTGTGATATAATCTCCTTTGCGACTTTTTTAATTTCTTCATCTTCTCTGCAGGTTGTCGCCTGACGCATGAATGCTCCCACCAAGTTAACTTCTCTGGCCTGTTTCATTGGTTTAAAGGCAGTTTCTAGAGGCAGCCTCTCAACAGGTGAAGAAAGGTAGAAGACTCCATCTTCAATCCAGGAAGCTAAAATCTCGGCAATTTTTCTGGCTTTTTCAAGGCTTGAAAGCGGACTGACTTTCACGGTTCTGTCATTCACAACTATTCTTCCAGACTTCAACTGTTCATAGCTGACCATCCCAAGTTTCGGCCTGTCCCTCCTTGCAACACCGTAATCTACTATTGGAACCAAGATATCCCTGTCGCGGACTGCCACTTTCTTAGCTAGGGCCTCGTTGAGAATTGGTATGGGTATGCCTATGCCTACGTATAAAGTTGTCCCGTATTTTGTGAACGCTGCCCCCCGTATGAACTCAGGGTTCATTTTCTTACAGTCTCCTCGAACCATCAACGTGCCCATGAGGTTTCGAGGATCATGCTGAGTTCCCTCGCCTATAACGTACCCCTGTGTTCCACCTAGGAAAATCCTTGTCCCAATGCCTATTGTTTCATATTCCGGGTCGTTCATTAGGGGGTTCAGTTCTCCTGCTCCTGAAAACGTGGCGTTTCCATGCCTTGGCAAGAGTTTACCCATGTAGGTGTATAGAATCTCATCGGTGCTATTCGTTGCACAAACGTAACGTTGATAGCAGTTTCGAAAGTTTAAAAGGATAAACTGGTTTAAGTCATGTTTAGTTATGACTGTTTCAAGTTTGGTTCTCGGATAGCATGCTGTCCCATAGGCTGAAGCCCTTAGCTCCACCTCTTCCCCTTTGATTAGATCCTCTATTACATGTCCGCCCCCGTACTCAAAAGGCTTTGTTTCGGACATCTGAGCTGCGCCGATATATAGGTCAACAGCCGCTCCAGGATGAGAGACTTCAACATCGTTTAACCATGCTCTATGAATTTTTATAGGTGGATCAGAATGACCTAGGTTAATAACAGCTCCAGAAGAACACATAGCTCCAAAAGTCCCGGTTGTGACAACATCAACCTCTTTAAATGCTTTTTTAACCCCCTTTTCCTCAACAAGCTTCTTCATCTCCTCAGCCGTTAAAACTTGAACCTCTCTTCTTCGAATTTTCTCGTTTATCTCTTCAACTGTCCTCTTCTCGAACCCGCCCACCTCCGAAGATTCTCGAGAAGATGTTATTCCAACAAATATATTTTTTTGAAAAAAATATTCCGAAAAGAATATAATCTAAATTTCACATTTTGAAGGTATGCTGCCAACTCTCGATGAAATAGCAAGGAAGCGAAAGATGCTTGGTCTAACTCAGAAAAAGTTAGCTAGAATGGCGGGAGTAAGCCAATCTTTCATAGCCAAAATAGAAACTGGAAAAATAGACCCTTCATATAACAAGGTAAAAACTATTTTTAACGTCCTTGAGAGAGAGGAATACAAAGTAAGTTATAATGCTAAAAAAATATTTCATAAGGGTGTTTTGGGCATTCAGAAGAATGAAACAATCGCTAAAGCTATTAGCTTAATGATGAAGTACGGATATTCCCAACTCCCAGTTTTTGACGGGGAACAAGTTGTGGGCTGCGTTTCTGAGAGGACCATTCTGAATCAGGTTTCAGCGGTTAGAGAACCTTCAAAATTTTCTCAAGAACCCGTGGAAAAAGTTATGGAGGAGGCTCCTCCACAGATTGATGAAAATGCTCCGCTTACTGTTATTTCCAGTTTGCTGCACACTTACCCAGCGGTTCTTGTGACGAAGAAGGGTAAAGTTTTCGGCATAATAACAAAAGCTGACCTTTTCAAAGTAATCGTATAAAGTTAAGCCTAATTATACTTTGATTTTCCTAACCCCAATTCTTTCAGCTAATCCATCTTTAAGAATTACCTGTTTTAATTCCTCAATTTGACAATTGCACTTTGATATATCGGCAATTACAACCCATTCTGCGCTCTCTCCCCTTTTTAGAGTTCTGGAAGTTGTTGATAGAAAGTCAACATTTTTTTCCGCAAGTACAGATGCTGCCTTTGCAAGTGCTCCAGGCACATCTCTTATTGTAATTTGGAATTCAACAAGTTTTGCCTCCGGATCTGCAAATGGCAATATTTTCACATTTTTCTCTTCAACATCAGCGACGAGCATTACAAACATTCCCTCTGAAAGCCCAACGGCTTCTCGTATGGTGGATGGCAATGTCACCCTTCCCCTATCGTCTATTCGAACTATTTCAGATATCCTCAAAATGACCCCGTAAAATTTATAAGTGTGGTGGGGTTAATATGGGTTACTACCCACAAATTACCCACAGGAGGCATACGTTGAAAAGGAGGCTGCGCTTTCACAAAACTGCAAACGCCAGAGGGGACGCAGGACTATCTTCCTTCAGAGGTTGAAAGGTATTTATTCATCGAACAAACATTGAGAAAAACTTTCAAGCTCTGGGGCTACCAGGAAATTCGAACCCCAGTAATAGAGCTTGTTGACACATTATCAATTGGCGTTAGCCCCGAATTTATCGATCAAATGTTTAAGTTTCAGGATCGAAACGGGAAAATCTTAGCCCTTAGAGCTGAAATGACAACGCCAATAGCCAGAGTGGCGACAACAAAAATGATTTCTAAACCTAAACCTTTAAGGCTCTTTTATATATGTAACGTTTTTAGATTCAGCCGTTCATACTTCGAAAACTTTAGAGAGTTCCATCAGGCCGGCGCAGAGTTAATTGGTTGCAGCAGGCCAGAAGCAGATGGAGAGATCATATCTCTACTGCTTTCTTTAACTAAAGAGATGGGATTAAGCCAAGTTAGAATAGATCTTGGGCATATTGGCCTGCTGAAGGAAATACTAAAAACGATGAAGCTTGAAGAGCTTGAAGTAGAAATATTCCAGAAAATCCTAAGGTCCAGAAGCAACGAAAAAATTCTGAAAGTTACCTCTGAA
>JBBITX010000107.1:0-3093 GCA_037440545.1 Candidatus Bathyarchaeota archaeon | reverse complement strand
GTAAACCTCACAGTTAAGGATGGCGAGTTCATCTCAATCCGCGGCAAATCAGGCGTTGGAAAAACAACAATGCTTAAAATCATAGGCATGCTGGAACAGCCTGAAAAGGGCGAAGTCAAACTTTTCGGCAGAAAGGTTAACATGCTAAGCGACGATGAAAAGTCCAAGCTTAGGCTGCATGAAATAGGCTTCATATTCCAGTTCTTCAACCTCATCCCATCCCTAAACATCCTGGAAAACATAGAGTTACCCCTCGCCCTAGCAGGAGTCAACAGGCAAAACCGCCGAAAGAGGGCATATGAACTCCTAACACACTTCAGCCTAACAAGCCTCGCCGAAAGGTTTCCTGAAACCCTAAGCGGAGGGGAAAGACAACGCATAGCCGTGATAAGGGCGCTTGCCAACAACCCAAAAATCATCCTGGCCGACGAACCCACATCCAGCCTAGACGACGAAAACTCAGAAATGCTCATGAAACTGCTCACCAAAATCAACAGAGAAAGAAAAGTAACCATCGTGCTTACAACAACAGACCTCCACGAAAAACTGCCCTCAAACCAGGATTACATATTAAAGGATGGACGCCTGCACAAAGCAGACCGTTAAGGCTGAGGGGCGACGCGCGAATTAAAATTTTATGTTTGCCAGTCATGCACGCGGCATTACCATAAGCGGTAAGGAAATAACATTCTTTTCCGACATATTTATAAATGTAAGGCATTTAGTGTTTTGTATGGTGAAGGTAAAGTGGTGGAAACCGTCAAGGTTACGTCGAAGGGTCAAATAACTATTCCATCCAAACTAAGGGAGGAATTAAAGATAACAGAAGGCGAAAAACTCCTTGTCACACGGGAGGGCAACGCCATTAAAATTGTTCCATTGCCAAAACTTTCCAAAATGGCAGGCATAGACAAAGAGGTTTTTGAAGGAAAGAAACCCTCAAAAGATATTGAGGTTATTAGAAAGGAGTGGACAGGGGAGTTTGAAAAAAGAATCCGCCAAGCCTAAGGTTGTTTTGGACACTAAACCCTTGATTAAGCTTTTCGCACAAGAGGAAGGATGGGACGCCGTTCAAAGAATCCTATCCAAAATTGAATCTGACGAAATAGAAGCAGCAATAAACGTAATCACGCTAACTGAAATCTACTACAAATACCTTCAAGAAAACCGGCCAGACCTAGCCAAAGAAAGAATACAAGCAATAAGATATGCCATATACCTAAAAAAACTTGAAATAAATGAGGAAATCGCAGTTAAAGCTGGAGAATTTAAAGGGAAATATGGAATTTCAATAGCAGACGCTTTAATAGCAGCCGCAGCACATTTTGAAGGAGCCGTTATAATAAGCGATGACCCGGATTACAAGAAAATTTTGGAAATCAAAACCTTCACTGAAAAAGAGTTCAACGCTAAACCGGATCATACCTAGGAAACCCGCCTCGTTGAAGGTTTTTATTGAGCCCTTCATGTAAAGGCCCCCTACCTACCCAAGGAATACTTCAACTAAGCCAAACGTCCTCGGTACGCGCGATAGAGGCCGCGGTAAACGGCTAGGATACCAAACCCAAAAACCACTGCCTAAAAGACATGAGAGTCCTAGAGTTCAAGTCATATTCTATTGTTACGGTTTCAAGGTTTTTTCCATGAATTCGTGGTATTGCTTCACCGCCTCTTCGGGAAATGGGTTAACCACTCTTATTTCGTTAACTTTTGAAAGTTGTTTGTCTAACGAGTATAGTATTGTAGTTCCTAGGCTTCTGGCTAAAGATATAAGGTATCCATCCCAAGATTCAATATTGTAGTATGTTGCGTAATCAAGGGCGTCAATTGCCAGTTCAGGTGTTATTCGCGGATATAATGCTGGAGACTTTGTAGCCAAAAGGCCTTCCAAAACCTTTTTCGCGGAGACCTTTGACACTTTAAGATATCTTGTGGCTATGTGGTACGCGCCTACTACGGATGAAACTGGAAGAACAACACGTTTTTTCTGAGTAAGCACATCACTGAGGAAGGCTATGCTATGATCCTTTAGAGGGTTCTCAAAGCATGCAACAGCTATGATGCTTACATCAGCCACTCCTTCAGGATAAGCCAAGCTTTCTTCTAGCATATTCAAGGCTCATCCACTTCCAGCCATCCTCTGAGGGTTCTGAAAAAATTTCTGCCTTAACGTTTCGAGCTAAATTGGCCCACTCCTCAACGCTTTTACCCAGGTTTTCAGGAAATGGTTCAAGCACTATCCTGGAGCCTTCACGCCTAATCAGCAGTTTTCCTCTACCCTTAATTCCCACAGCCCTTCGGATATGAGCGGGAAGAACAACCCTGCCCTGCTCATCCACGTTCAAAGTTTCCTCCATAAACTTCACCATATGGAAGAAAATACACCAAACCCTATAAAAGTTTCCCCTTCCACTCCCCAAACGCGGTAACCAACCACCTAAACCTCAAAGCCCAAACCCTCGCAAGACTCGAAGCCCAGCGGGAACATGCATTATCCTAATCGGAAACTCCACAGCCCTGACAGACAGCTAAATACCCACAAGCCTAGCCCACAAGCTAGATAACCTCGCACGCGAACCTGACATAACCGTGGGATAAATGGCATCAATTATGTTAATGAGCATAAACCATAGGTCCATTACCGATGAAAGTTAAGAAACAACCACTACAAAATAATCTTCCATTTAACAGCAAACCCAGAAGTAAAGCATCTCCCACAAATTTCTGATAAAATTCAAATCCCACAAAAATGCTAAATATAGTTAAAGTGGGAAAATGAGCATATTAGAAATTGACGAGAAAGGAAGATTAACCCTTCCCAAGAAAGCCAGGGAATCCCTCAACATAAAGAAAAAAGTGCTTGTAATAAACGCTGGAGATCACCTTAAAATAATTCCCTTGCCCTCCGACCCATTCCAAGTTCTCCACGGCGCATTAAACATCAAAAAGCCATTTCAAGCCCTGAGAAAGCAAGCAAAACTCACAGCCCAGAAGGAAACCAGAAAAGAAAAGGCATGATAGAGCTTTTCAAAGTTTCGAAAAGTTACGGGCCAACCCAAGTTTTAAGGGATGTAAACCTCACAGTTAAGGATG
>JBBITX010000106.1:0-3126 GCA_037440545.1 Candidatus Bathyarchaeota archaeon | reverse complement strand
AATAGTTATTGTCACAATGAATATTTTGATTACACTATATATGAAAGCACCAATTATTGGACCGTAGAAAACCCCAATACCGCCTAAAAGAGTGAAGAAGACTATTTCTCCTGAGAAGAGAAAGCTGGTAAAGTCAGGGGTTATAAAACCATTGTAAACTGCGAATAAAGCTCCGCCTATGCCTGCATATATGCTTGAGATTACAAATGCAACGAGCCTATACTTCCAAACGGGTAAACCTAAAAATTCAACTCTTATGGCATTATCTTTTATGGCTTTTATAGTTTTTCCAAAAGGAGAGTTGGTGATAACCCACATTATCACCGTTAGCAAAATAAAAAGCCCTAAAATGTAATAATAAAAGTAATAGCTAATGAACTCTGTTCTAGAGACATTTAGGGCAACTCCAAAAATGCTTGGTGCAGGTACTGGTAGGCCGTCGCTTCCACGAGTTAACCAGTAAAGCTTATAAGTTAAAGCGAAAACAACCTGGTTAAAAGCCAACGTAATTAACACAAAGTAAATCTTTATGTGTCTTAAACATAAAAAACCAACAGCAACAGCAAATAAAACCGAGAAGGCTATGGCTAATGATAGAAGAACCTCCCAAGAATGAATGTTTACATACCTCATTAAGAGCGCCACTGAATAAGCCCCTATTCCGAAAAAAGCTCCGTGGCCTAGAGAAAGTAATCCATTATATCCCAAAACTAGGTTATACCCTATGCCTGTAATAGCCATAATTATAGAAAAACCTACAACAAATAACCAGTAGGAATTTAAAAGAAAAGGCGCAAGTATCAATAAAACAATAAGGCATGCCATAACACCTATTGAACGTAAGTTTCTGTGGGATACACGCATAAGCCCGATGCTCATAGTCTTTTCTCCTCCCTACCAAAAAATCCTGTTGGTCGAACCACGAGCACAATAGCTGTTACAATAAAGACTATAGCTAACTCTATCTCGGGAAAGTAGCCTATACCAAAAGCCCTGGCTATGCCTATTAAATGGGATGCTACAAATGCACCTTTTAAACTTCCAAGACCGCCTATTGCTATTATAGCCAATGCAACGATGGTTTCATCGGTTCCCATCCCTGGAACAGCACTTCTTATTGGAATCACTAAGGCACCGCTTAACCCTGCCAATATAATGGCTACCGCAAAGGCTAAGGTGTAAAGTTTTTTAACATCTATCCCTAATGCTCTGCTCATTTCTTTGTCAAGGGCTGCAGCCCTTATCAGTCTACCAGACGCTGTTCTATATATCCAAAACCATAGCAATAAGGATATCAAATAACCGCTTAGGATCACGAGTAAATTGTAGGCGGGGAAGCCAAAATCGCCTATTGGAATGAAACCCATATGCAGGTATAACTGTGGAATTGTTAATGGAAAAACACCCCAAACACCTTTTATCACATCGTATATAACCAATCCTAAACCATACGTCAACAAAAGTTGATAAATCTCCTCCCCTTCTACATAAGTTCTTCTAAGTAAACCTAACTCGACACATACTCCTAGGAGCCCCAGTATTATGCCTGCTCCAACTAAACCTAAGTACCACATTTCTATTGGAAGGGCTATGGCCTGCATAAAACCTACAACTGTTACGGCCGTATAGGCTCCTAAAGCGAAGAAACCGCCATTTGCAAAATTTATAACTCCAATTACACTTCGCAATAGGTTTAAGCTGAGAGATATTAAAAGAAACATGGCAGAAAAAAAGAGGCCGGTTAAGAGGGTGGTGGCCAACGAAGTCAAAGAAATCAATGGTTTCACCATGAATTTATCCAGTCTATCATTCTCATGCCTTCAGGTTTAACGTACTCGTCTGGAGAAAAGACATATAACGGGTCTAAAACGTATCCAAAAGGATACTTTTGACTGTACTTGACAACTCCAACCACCACGTTTCCGAAGCCTTCGTGATCTTTGCGTATTTGTCGATAGCCCCCAGGTGAGGGCACACTTAAACCTTCAAGGTTGTGAACTATGTCTTCAACTGTTGGATACTCACCCTTAGCCGCATAAGCTTTTTCAACAGCCAACTTGTAAGCGTAGATACTTGCCCAAGTCATGACTGCCTCAAACTGCGGATACTTATTTCCCCGCTTCAATGCTTCTTCAATGAATCTCTTGTTGAGCGGCTGATTCGGTGGGTATTCAAACCAGTATGTTCTAGCTGAAGAAACCATCCCCTCCGGAACGAACTCTGGACGTAGTTCATTCATGGTTGACATTACAGCGTCTTCAAGTGCGAAGTGGCATGTTTTATGAAGGCCCGCCGCTACAGCCTGTTTCAGGAAGTTTATCGCGTCGCCAGCTATTAGGCTTCCGTAGACTATATCCGGTTTAGCTGCGGCAATAGCTGAAATATGAGCTGAGTAGTCCGTGGTGCCCAGGGGAGGCCAGCCCTCGTAAACCACTTCTGCTTGAGGCCAAACTTTCTTCAAAGCAGCTTTAAACACCTCACTGCTTTCCCTTCCATAAGCATAGTCAGGCTCTATTTCAGCAATTCTCCTCGCATCTGGCCACTGCTGTTTCATTACCTTTATTGTCGCAGTAATTTCCAACGCATTGTTATTGACTATTCTGAAGACATACACTGGATTTGGGATAACCTCTTCAAATAGCTTCCACGAAGTTGCAGCACCTATCATGCATGGAACATGAAGTTCTTGTTCAAAAACAGGCGCCGCGGCCAATGCTGTTGAAGATGCGTTTACGCCGATCACATACTCAACCTTGTCTTCTGTAACCCATTTGCGATAAAGCTTAACCATTTCAGCAGCTCCAGCTGTCTCATCACCTACCAATATTTGAACTCTTCTCCCCAAGATACCTCCTTCAGCGTTAACCCAGTCAGCAGCTATCTCAGCGCCTACACCTAAATGCCAACCAGCTGCTGCCTGAGCCCCAGATGCCCAATAAGAAACGCCGACCTTTATAGGATCCTTTGGGATTTCCCTTTTAGGCGGAGTTACAGGAACCTCTACTTCCTTAATTACTTCTTTAGCAGGTGCCGCAAGATAACCAGCTAAGCCACCTACAACGCCACCGACCACAATTCCACCGGCAACTTTTAACGCATCCCTTCGCGTCATTTTCGTTTCAGAAC
>JBBITX010000105.1:0-3180 GCA_037440545.1 Candidatus Bathyarchaeota archaeon | reverse complement strand
GTTGCAGAGCCCCATGAAAGGTTAAACCTTCTAAGGTTTTGTTCAAGTTTCTCTCCGCTGAATTCCGTTATCAACGCTTCAATGGAAGGCCAAAAAGTGGCCACAGCAACCCATTCTAAAACCTTTATAGGAATAAGCGTGTCTGGGCTTTCAGCTAAAACGTAGAGAGTACACGCGAAGCCGTAAAGAAGCATAGATGCAATTATGAGAATTTTTCTTCTAATCTTGTCTGACAGCACTCCTGCGGCGAGAGGCATGAAAGAGTAGGTTAACCCGCCAGTGGCGCCTATAACGCCTACAATCAGAGGCGACGCCCCCATGGCTGCGGCGTAAATGGGCACAGTTAGCCCAACAATTCCCGTAAGCAACTGCATAAAGAAAACCGAAACCAACAGAAACCTCAAAGACTCAACGAAACCTTTAATGTTGAACTCGTTTTCCATAAACCACCTTCAAAAGAACATCCCATATAAAACCCATTAGCTAATAACTTCAAAGAATTCATCGTCAAGTCTGCATGCATTAAACTACAATACTTAAACGCGCGCTAGGCTTCAAGGCCGAGAGAAACTCCAACACGCCATCGTCCAGGTCCGCCGAAGGGTCAACCCAAAAACCAGAACCAAGAACACACGATCCCCCTATAGCAGATATAACGCTGCAACCACGCCAAGAAAGCTTTAATTCCAGCTCCGCCCAAAAATAAAACACGGTGTCCTCACATGAAAAACAAACCCAAAAACAAAGGTGAGGGCACCAGAACTAGAGGTTTAAATCCCGCCCTCGGCCCCACTTCTAAGGCTTGAAAGCACAGCGCCCATATGCACCTTTGCAGCAACACTGGAAGGGCTTCCTGCAGATAGAGGGGTAATAAGCGTATTTTACAGGCTTCCCTTTAAAGCTTAAAAACTTTTTATAAATGAGGGATTATATGCGAAAGCGGAGGGCTGCGATGGACAGTAGAATAATGTTGGAAAAACAGATTTCTTAATCTGAATGGTTGAAGAGGTGGATTAAAAATAAACTGCTTTAAAACATTTGGGGAGTAGGCGGTAGATCTGTAGGACGCTATAGTGAAAGAATATGAACTTTTTGAAGATTAAGAACATGTTGAAAGAGTATCCGAGAAATCCCTAATTTTCGAAACTTTTTTAGTTCTTAAATCTTATTAACTGTTGATCTGTAATGAGGTTTTTCGTTGGCACGTCAGGCTGGTTCTATTCATGGAACGTTGAAGGGAGTTTCGACTGGTTTGTTAAAAATTCAGGTTTGAATGCTGTGGAGCTTAACATGAGCTTTTACCGTTTCCCCTACTGGAGCATGGTGCGTTCATGGGCGCTTAAGGGTAAGGAACTTAAATGGGCCATTAAAGTTAATAGGCTGATAACTCACACTTTTAAATTCGGCGAAAAAGCCTTTGAATATTGGGAAAGGTTCCATAAACTTTTTAGTCCCCTCGAACCATTTATTGATTTTTACCTTTTTCAACTTCCGCCATCCATGACTCCGAAAAATATGCAAACTCTTGAAAGGTTCATTGAAAAAATAGGTCTTGGGGAAAGGTTTGCCCTCGAGGTTAGAAACCGCAAATGGTTTGATGAAAAATGCATTGAATGGGCTTCACAGCTTGGCATAACGTGGGTGAGTGTGGACTCACCAGATTTTCCCCTAGATGTCTTTAAAACAAACAGCATAGTCTACGAGAGGATGCATGGCCGAACAGCATGGTATTCACACTATTACACACGCTTGGAACTACAGGAGGTGGCGGAGAAAATAATGAAATTAAATCCTGAGAAGGCTTATGTCTTCTTCAATAACAACCATGCAATGCTTGAAAATGCAAGAGATATGCTTAAAATTTTCTTAAAAAGTGAAAAATGAATATAGCTGAAATCAGCTGTTTTCTTCATAAAACCTCGACTGCGAATATACTTCCAAAACTTTCCACAAGCATGTTGCAGGGGCAAATCCTATTTTCCTTAAACCGCAATATATTTTCAAAATTGTATTTTTTATGTTGGGGGAGTTTTGGCTTTGGGTTATATGGGAGGTCTAATTTTTCTCTTCTTTTCCACGGGTTCATGCATCCACTTTTCAAACTGTTTTGATGGTGGATTCTCAGCGTAAAGCCTTTTCCTTTTAGCTTCCAGTAAATAGTTTTTTAAGCCTAGATATTCAGCTGCAGTCATAATTGTGTTTCCAATTTTTTCCGCTCCCTTGAATAATTTCAAGGTTTTCTCTCGCCATTGCTCATCTCTGAGTATGTGATGTTCCAGGATTGTACATTTGGCTGTGGCAACTATTTTTTCAAGGTTTTTCAGGCCAATTTGAACATGTTTCTCTTCAACTCTGAATCCGGCCAAGTAAAGCGGTGGGCCTCCAATCATGACCAGCTGAGGCTTCTCTTCACAGATTATTTTAAGCGTATGCTTTGAGATTGGGCCTTGAACATCAGGTGCAAACAGGAATTTCTCTCCTTTATAAACTATTGTTGTCATTAGGATCCAGCCTAAAGCCGAGTCTTCAGGGCCGTGGAACACAGGCTGGGAAAATTTTATCGTTGTTCCCCCATAATTGAAGGTTTTCCCATCAGCAACTTCAAGCTTCTCAGCGTATTTCCCGCCTGTTTTCTGGAACACCCAGCCTCTCCGCCTTTGGCTGAAGTTTATGTATTCCCTTGGACTCTTCATAAGAACCGTCTTCCCACTGTAAATTTGCCTCGCTGTTAATTCAGCCTCTGTCCAGTTGCAAAGCCAGTCCTCATATGAAGGTGTATGATGGTCGAAATGGTAATGGCTTATGGTTACAACCTCTGCTTTTTCAGCAGCTTCAGAAATGCGTTTTCGACATTCTTCTATGGCTTTAAACTCCATAGGATGAGGGGGAAGGCCGAAACGTTTCGGGCATAATGAAACTCCTGCGTCTAAAAGAATTTTCAAATCTCCAGTTTCCACAAGAGTGCACATGGACCTGACCCCTAAACTTTCAGCTGCCAACGGCGAAACTTTAATGTAGTTTAGCATAAGCCTCCAAGCTTGTAGTTTCAGCTATACCTTTTTATCCAAGTTTACATTTAATTTTGATGGCAGTGCGATGACGACTCTGGCCCCGCTGACTTATGATTGGGATCTTGAGTGCGCGAGTACTGCCACCTCACATTCCTTCAGGTTTCTCCCA
>JBBITX010000104.1:0-3210 GCA_037440545.1 Candidatus Bathyarchaeota archaeon | reverse complement strand
CCTATTCTTCAGATACTGCTGGGTTAATCCTATAAGAACGGCTAGAAGCTCTGTTACACCTTCTCCTGTCTTTGCGCTTGTAGGAACGATTGCAACTGTTCTTGTGAAATTTTTTATGCGGTCAAACCTGTCTGAGCGGAAGCCGAGGCGGGAAAAGTTACCTATGATTTCATAAAGCCTATTGTCTAAATCCTCTCTAACATATTTATCCTGAAGTTGATAAGACTTTAAAAATGGAGTGTCAGGATAGGAATTCCATCCTGGTATTCTATCAATTTTGTTTGCCGCTACCAAAAATGGAGTTTTACGAGCCTTCAAAATTTCAATACACTCATAGGTCTGAGCCTCAAAGCCTTTAAGAACATCTATTACGAGGATGGCGATATCAGCTACGCTTCCACCTCTCCTCCGCAGGTTTGTGAAAGCCTCATGTCCTGGAGTGTCAATAATAAGTAGGCCTGGAATCTCAATGTCGCCTTTCATCGTGGAAAGAAGCGGTCCAACCATCTGCCTCAAAGTTTCAACCGGAAAAAAGCTTGCACCGATATGCTGAGTTATACCTCCAGCCTCACGAGCTTGAACGCTGGTCTTACGAATTTTATCTAAAAGAAGAGTCTTTCCAGTATCAACATGGCCAAGAACGCACACGATGGGTTGACGGATCGACATGTTAAACGTCTTCCAGGAGTAAGTTCAAAATTCAAAACTTCATCAGGCCTAATAAGTGTACCCTTTCGCTTTTTAGAAAATTTAGACGAAAGCTATTCTGCTTTCGCGGCAATTAGGAAAAGCCCAAGGGCGATTAGTACAATACTTAAAAAACCAAAAAATCCCGTGTAAATGCCCAATGCTTGGCTGCTTGTAAATGTGAAGTACGTGGCTAAGGCTCCTACTATTATTAGGATTAACCCGAAAAATTTTTCAGCAACAATTATTCCCGTTCCTGCCTCCTCGCCCATTTCAGCCCACCTTTTAACTGTTTTGTAAATAGGAAAATCTAGGCTATTTTAAATTTCTTCCGGTTATTTAGTTTCTTCAAGTTTTGCAGGCAAATACTCGTCAACTATGTATGTTAATCCGTATCGGCTGAAGGCCTCCTGCTCCGCTTTCCGCTTTATCTTCATGAAGGTTTTGATCTCCCTCTGCCATAGAGGGTCTTCCCTGTACCTTGGATCTTTCTGAAGCTCATAAAGTCTCTTCATATCTATCTCGTCAAGGGGATCTGTTGGAAGTTTGTAGTCGACTATGTCTGTTGCCCAAACTCCGCTCCATTTTGCATCAGGTGTCGTCAATTCCCTTAGATGAGCTGCATTCGCAGAACCTGAAATTATAACCATGGCAATATGCATCCCCCAAGGATCCCCATCTGTGAATATGTATACTGGAAGGTTAAGTTCCCTGTTAAGCCTCCTAATAAAATGCCGAGTCGCCCTGGGCGCTTGTCCAGCTGTTAAAACTAATATTGCATTGAACTTTTTATGAACATTTTCCTCAATAAAACGCGTGAACAATCCGCCCTTTTCAATGGCTATAACCTTGTCAGCTGACGTTTCCACAAAGTCTGATGAGGTTAGAGCTGGACCTATCATCACGCCGTCAGGATGGGATGTTAAGTTCAAAGTTTTCCCTTCATATCCAGGCACGGTGTATCGGATAGTTAAGTCGCCGAAAACTGCTGAACGCTCTTCTGGGAAAATGTTAAAGTCTTCCCTTGAAAACCCTAAAACCGTCTCCAAGTCAGTTATGATGTTGTTTGACTCCTGCTGATCTTTAAATGTCATCTCATAGGCTTGCGCGGAATAATAGACGTCTCTAAGGGTTGAAGTCTTCCTTTGAAATGTAAGCTCATACGAAAAAAGCGCTGTCCAAATAAGCTGGGCGAAGGGCTTTAAGTGGCGTATGTTGCGGGCGCTTCTCTTAACAGTTTTATCTCCCAGTATAAACTGCCTAAAATTCGGATCATAGAAAATGTTCTCCGTCGACCGGCTTGGCATCTCAATCGACGGGAAATATCCGCTGTACATCTGTTCGTAAATTCTACATCCAAGCCCTTCTAAAGTTTTTAAAACTTCTTTCCTCCTCTCCATAACGCTTCTATATTCCTTCTGCCCCAAACCTTCTCACACTCCTTAAGAGTTTTTCAACATCTGGAGGCTTTTCCTTGCCAGCTAACCTTGTTGAAAACTCAGCTATTTTCGGCAGGTATCTACTGAACACCCCTAAGCGTTTTCTCTCCCTATCCACATGCTCTCTTTTAGTTAAGAAACGCTGAAGTTGACGTGCAACCTCCCTTAACCCGTTGGCAACTTCCCTCCTAACCTCAGGTCTGTCAGCTATAAACTCCTTTCCAACAGTTTTGTATGGAACCTTTGTGCTGCAAATGTGCACAACTATTGCAACGGGCATGTCGGCTGTAACTTTGTAGCGCCTCCAGTTCATTGAATTTATAACTCTGACAGAAACGTCACTTGCCTCGTCGTAAAGTAGCGGTATCCTGTTTGCAAAACGGTAAATTAGGAAACTTCCTTTCTGGGGGATTTCACCGCCATAAGCTATTGCCACCTCCACTATAAAGGGGTGTCCAGCGTATGTGGCTGGTTTCCGCTGGTGCACAGCTACAAACTCAGGCTTCAACTCCTTTAAAACGCCTGTTTTCAAAAGCTCTTCGCCTAAGGGTGAAAGGCAACTTGCATCAGGAGGCAAAAAATCCTTAAACTTCTTAAGCATATGCATTAATCTAACAATTTCTTCGTGGGAAAGCCTCTTCGGGTTTTTCGAAGGGCTTAAACCGCTGAACTCTAAAAACTTTCCAGCTGTGATATCACCAACTCTGTGGAAGTGGTTTTTTAAGAACTCGAGCATGTTAGTATAGGGCGTAACATGTATAAGGCGTTGAAGAAGCTCAACATCAACCCCGTAGGGATGTGGCAAAGTCTCCTTAGGAGGGTCCGGCATCTCTTTTGTAGCCCTTGTAAACTTGTAAAGCCTACCCTTCGGATCTACAAAAGTAATGTTTGCATAGGGGTTAACAATGGCTGTCTGCTTGAAGTATTCAAGGATTTTCGGCATAGCCCTTAAATAGTCTCCTTCAAGACTGAACTCAACTATTGTCCCCCTCCAGCCCTCCCTGTTTAAGAATAGCTTTCTATCTAGAATTATAGGCCTGTTTTTTTGAATGTCCATCATTATTTTATACATGTAAATCTTAGC
>JBBITX010000103.1:0-3234 GCA_037440545.1 Candidatus Bathyarchaeota archaeon | reverse complement strand
GTTTTCCACCGCGGCCAAGGTTTTCACCGCCTTAAGGGCGGAGGGCGCTCCGCTAAACGCGTCACCGCTCCCTTGGCGACTAAAAATTAAGCGGGAAGGCGAATATAAACTCGGCGTATGAATTCTATCAACACGTCGAAACACGTCTAAACTCTTGAAACTTTTAAGCTTTTCCAGGCCTTTCTCTTATGCGTTTTCTCCTTGATTAGTCGCTGCTTCTCCCTAATGTAGGCTTCCCTTATAGTTTCCAAAACTTTCTCTTCTGAAGCGTCTGTTGGAACGATTAGGCAGACTGACAAGCCGTCTTCAAAGTTCGCTTGAACATATATTAAGTTTTCGTTTAAGGTTTCTCCCAAACTATTTCGAAGCCTATTTCAGGGTTTGGCATTTTATAGCTCATCTTTCGATTTTTCGGGACCTTAAAACGTTTTCTTCATTTTTTGTTTTTATTTTTTGAAAAGCTTAAGGATGATAAAAGAATAGTATTCTTTCGTTTCTATTTATAATCTAAAGCGAAAGTCATTAAAAGAAAAATGGTAAAACATTAAAAAGGTGAGTTGAGTTGTTTAAAACCTCTCTGCTTGGCATTATCATAGCCATTTACGGTGTCATAGTGGTGATAGGTGCCGCTGTTGCTTGTCCAGCGAAGGACGCATCAATTTCTATGAGCATTTTCATGATACTCACAGGCATAGCCTTTGCACTCTTGGGAAAAGAAGCCATAAAGGAAAAGGAAGAGAAGAAGTAGAAAAGTACACGAATACGTCTCCATTTTTTATTTTTACATTAGTTTGCTGAGCAAAGGTTTATGACTCTTGATGTTAAAAAATAACAGTTTTCTATACTTTTGTGTCTCCTAACCGAAATCTATTTATTGAAAAATAGCTGGCTGCGTTGATTACGATAAAGATTGTATCGCTGAGATGGGACACATTTTTGAGATTAATTGGGGCTATCCAATGTGTTTTTTCTTTACTCTTTTGCTTCTTTAACTGTAAATTCTCCAGCTATAATTTCTTTGTGCCACATTTTGTTCTTGGCATGGCCAGAATTTCTAGTATTTGAAATCTTTTGTTGGTGTCGCGGCTAAATATGGTGGCTGAATAGGTTGAGTTTGCTATTATGGCTGTGTCTGCGCCTCTACCCGTTCCAGCAATAGAGGTAACCTCAAGTGAGGAGGGTATGTAGCCAGCATCGGTTGCCACTAGAATTCCTTCAACGGCCGTTTTTAAACCGTAACCGCCAATAGCTTCCAAGGTTTCTGCAACAATCCAACTTGCAGGTATAAACCCATACCTTGCTAGTCCATAATCAATGGTGTCTCTGCTTAACGTGGAAGGCGTCTGCTCAACAATCCCTACTCCCATTCTTTCAAGCTCTTATCTAATCTTTCCCCTTACCAATGGCCACTTATAACCATGTATTTGCCAAGCTGCAGGCCTCTCGATCAAGGAGATCATACGAGACTATTATCCCAGCTTAAACGAAAATATGATTAAAGAAGCATTAGATTGGGCTGCCGGAATCATCAGAGGCGAACTCCACGTCAAATTTGCAGAAGTTCCTGCTTGACGAAAACATGCCAAAACTGGTCAAAAATTCCTAGAATCTCGCGCTCTCTCTAAAATCTTTAATAAGAGCGCTTTTTGCCGCTGCCAAAATGGCCACTAACGGCAATAACCCTCAACAGCCATTAATCCACCAGCCCAGTCTAGTCTATGAGAAGAATAATTCTTCGCTTTTATGTATTAACTGCCCTTAATGCTCTTCTAAATTTTATTGCTCATTAGATCTTTACGAACTTCTGATTTACCCGTAATATAAATTAGATCGGAAACCATTCTTACCTATGAGAGGTTAAAGCAATGGCTGTTAAGTTGTGCGTGCCCACCACTTTTGAAGATGCCTTTTTGGAAGAGTTGAGAAGGCTTAACGAGAAGTATGAGGGGGCAAATGCGCGGATTTATGAGGTTTACGGGTCATTTAAGTTTTCAATTCTTGGGACGGGTTGGCCTTCAACCATTCTTCCCGAAGTAGACGAGGAACGCCTTGCGCGTCATGTTAGAAAAGCCCACTCTTATGGGATTAAGTTTGCTTATACGCTTAATCCCATTTGCATGAATCTGTTAGAGTACGCTGATGAAGGACGTAAAGCCATAAACGAGCTTTTAAACAAGCTTTCAGGAATGAAAGTTGACACGATCATAGTTGCCATACCCTATCTTATCGAGTATATAGCAAAAAACCATCCTGAATTCGAGGTTAAGGCTTCATCCCTATGCTACATAGACTCTTTAAATAGGGCATTAATGTATGAGGAGCTCGGGGCTTCAAGGCTAACCTTAAGCGAGGATATTAACCGCTGTTTCCAACTGCTCAGGCTTATAAGGAAAAACGTTAAGGCCGGCTTAGAAGTTGTAGCTAATAATGGATGTCTGCTTAAATGCCCATTTAGAACATACCACAATACCATAACTGCGCATGTTTCACAAAGCATCATAGACGATCAAGTAGGCTTCACTTACAAGCCTTACCCACTTATGAGGTGTGTTCTAAACCGATTAAGCGACCATAAAGAAATTATTAAAGCTCCATGGTTTAGGCCTGAAGATATTAAATACTACCACCATGCAGGTATAGAATATATTAAAATTGCCGGAAGAGGCTTACCTGCAGAAGACCTTTTAAGGCTCATTGAAGCCTACCTTTCAGGACGATACGAAGGCGACATCTACGCTTTAATCGACAACTCCTACATGCACTTCTGCTGGGACATGTTCCACATAGACGCTGAAATCCTGCCTCCTTTAAAAATATCCATTGACAACCGATCACTCGACGGATGGTATGAATATTTCGTAAATAACAATCCTCCCTGTCTTATAGGCTGCGGAGACTGCGACTACTGCGATAAAATCGCCAGGAAAGTAGTAAAGTCAGATCCGGAAATTGAAAAGAAATACATTGAAAGAATAAAAAACATGATAGGCGAGCTTGCCTCCCTTAAACCACCCCTAAAAATAGAAGAAGGAACGAATGGAAGAGTGGTTATTAGAGCTTAAGATTATGGAGAGTGAACTGAATGAATGTCGCGGCAAATATAATGGAAAGATGTTCTGAATGTCGATTATGCGTTGACGAGTGTCTCTTCCTATCAAATCTTGATAAAACACCTAAAAAAGTGGCTGAGGAGCTTGCTAAGCAGGCAGACCCTAACAAAAGCTATGTTATGGA
>JBBITX010000102.1:0-3245 GCA_037440545.1 Candidatus Bathyarchaeota archaeon | reverse complement strand
ATGCTCCGCCTAAGCCTAGCATCCAGTAGGCTATGGCTATGGCCATGACTATGGCAATGGCTACTATGATTATTGTTGCGATTACTGGGCTGACGGCTTTTAAGCTGCGCTTAAAAGATTTTTTCTTCATGCGTTTTTTCACCCCCTCCTTTCTTTAATTCACATAAAAATTTACGGTGGTATAATTTAAAGATAATTACAAATATAAAAACATTTCCGCCACAGATATATTCAACGTTAAAAAATATTAACTAAAAACTCTTAAGAGTTCTTGCAGACGATTTAGTAAATGATATTTTAGGCCTTTAATCAAACCCAGTGAATTGTATAATTTAAACTATTTTAGGTTTTCTTATTTTTGTGATGTCCATTACGTTTTCATAATGTTAAATTGGGTTCGTAGTATATGATGGTTTAAGTTGTGTAAATATAGTTGAAGAATGGCATTATGGTTTTACTGTTTCTCTAGTTAAAGATTCAATACGGAAATTGAAGAAAAGATTAGGGAAGAAGCTGAAGGAATACGCAATGATGCGTTTAAGATAGGCTTTTGTTTTCTTTAAGCATTGTTAAAATTTGATTTTTAAGCTCAGGTAGCTTTGTTTTAAGTGTTTCCCAAACAAGATCTAGGTTTACGCCGAAATACTGGTGGACTAGTTTATCTCTCATACCGGCAACTTCTTTCCATGGAACATGGGTATATTTTTTCTTTAACTCTCTACTTATGTTCTTTGCGGCTTCTCCAACTATTTCCAGCCCTCTTAAAACTGCATATTGTTTTTCCACATTATCAAGAAACTCTTCCTTTGTCACGCCTTCAATGAATTTCTCTATGTTTGATATGGCGTCCAGTATATGCTGGAGATAGGCCTTATCTCTTTTCATAGATGACTCTCATTTCCTTTTTTACTTTGTCAATTATGTGGGGGTTTATGCTGCTGAAAATTCCGAGGTCAACTTTCCTTTTGAATATTTTACTTAACTCTTTTTCTATTCTTATGAGGTCTAAGAGGGTTTTTCGAGTGTTTTTGTCAAACTCTATTGCTATGTCTATGTCGCTTTTTTTGCTGTGTTTTCCCTTCAAAAAAGAACCGAAAATAGCCATAAATACAATGTCGTTTCTTTTGCAAAACTCCGCTAGCTCCTCCTCTAAACCTTCTCTTCCCAACTCCCGGGGTAAGGGCTGAACCTGTATTTTTATTGCCATTTCATAAACCTTTTACGTTTAATTTAACTTAAACCTTTTCTTATAGGTTTAGATGAGGTCTTCAACTTTCATGTCGTTGATGCATAATATTTTCAAAAGGGGTTAGGGCTTCTCCCTTACAAAACTCTCGAAAGAGAGCCTAGAAATTAAGTTCGGCACACATTACTTGTGAAACCTGTTTCTGTTTCGTTCCGGCTGGCTGGTCCAGGAAAACTTTAGCCCTTTTAAGCCTATGAAAAACTGGACCTAGCCCTGAGATGCATAGATTAGCGGGCTTTGACTGTCAAACCTGTTTAAGGCGTATTCTAATACCTTTGAAATATATGGCGGAGCCGCCTGGGATGCATTCTAGAAAAGAGCTTTAGAACAGCTTGGATGTTTTAATTTTCGAGGTTTTATTGTGGCGGGTTATTCATAGGTTTTATGTTTTTGAAGCGAAAATTCTTATAGCAGTTTTAAGCATTTATGAGGCTAGGTTGATGTTATGGAAAGCGTGTTTAAGCCTGAAATACTGGGCTTCGAGGAAGATAAACTTGGAAAGTTCATTGTTGTTAAGTCTCAGAGTGGTCAAACTGTTAGGGTTCATGACACTTTCGCTGAAATGTTTCCAATGTGGGTTGGTAGGGTTCTTGTAACGGCTGATAGTAATCGTTGGGCTTTAACAGCTGCTGATGTTGCAACTGGACTTGCCACAAGCGTTATTATGGCTCCAGCTGAGGCTGGAGTTGAAAGGCTTGTTTCAGGGGATGAAACTCCAGACGGAAGGGTTGGGGCATTTATCCAAATATATAATAGAAGCAGGTTTGAATTGAAAAACCAGATGATTCTAAGAATTGGACAGTGTATTATGACTTGTCCAACAACGGCGGCTTTCGACGGTCTTCCAAAGGCTAAGAGGAGGCTTAAAGTTGGGAGAAGCCTAAGATACTTCGGAGATGGATTCCAGAAGAAGGGAGTTGTGGGTGGGAGGAAGGTTTGGAGGATCCCTGTCATGGAGGGTGAATTCATAGTTGAAGACTCCTTCGGTGTGGCTGAGGCTGTTGCTGGAGGAAACTTCCTCATACTTGCAAGGGATAAAAGTTCAGGGCTTAAGGCTGCTGAGGATGCTGCCGAAGCCATAAAAGCCTGTGGAAGCGAGGTTATAATGCCCTTTCCAGGGGGAGTTTGCCGTTCAGGATCTAAGGCTGGATCCCTAAAGTATAAGCTTACAGCTTCAACAAACCATCCCTTCTGTCCAACATTGAAAAAAATTGTTTCAGACACAATGCTTCCAGAAGAGGTTAACTGCGTCTACGAAGTTGTAGTTAACGGGTTAACCCTTGAAGCAGTTAAAAAAGCCATGGGTGAAGGCGTTAAAGCAGCCGTAAACGTTCCAGGAGTAATTATGATTACAGCTGGAAACTACGGGGGAAAACTAGGCCCTTACAAGGCTTATTTAAAGGAGGTTTTAGGGCTAACATAAAATTTTAACCATCCAAATTTTTATCTCCAAACCCTAACATTTTATTATTGGCTAAAGCCCAAATAACTGGATAAGTGGAAAATTTTGAGCTCAACAAGCCGGAAGAGAACATCCCTGGAGCTGTTTAGACTTAAAAAGATACTTAACACCCTTGCTGAAAAGGAGGGGAGGGGAACAGAGCTCATATCCCTATACGTTCCCCCAGGCAAGCAGATAAGCGAAGTTATGAACATGCTTAGGGAAGAATATGGAACAGCCTCAAACATTAAATCAACAACCACGAGAAAGAACGTTCAAGACGCCATTGTGAAAGTTCAGCAACGCCTCAAACTTTTCAGAGAAACCCCTGAAAACGGACTTGTAATATTCTGCGGAGCCGTACCTCAAAACGGAGCTGGAAGCGAAAAAATTGAAACCTACGTTATAATCCCCCCAGAGCCTATACGCATATACCTTTACAGGTGCAACTCACGCTTCCACACAGAACATTTACAGGAACTCGTCAGAGAAAAGGAAGCCTATGGCATACTACTAATAGATGCAACAGCTGCAACCCTAGCAACGCTTCAGGGAAGA
>JBBITX010000101.1:0-3283 GCA_037440545.1 Candidatus Bathyarchaeota archaeon | reverse complement strand
GGCTAAACTTGCAGCTTTCATTTTGGTGTGAGGATATTTTCAAAGTTATGCTTGCAGAGGTTCCCTGCCTTAAAACAAGCACCTTTCTTATAGACGTGTCTCCCATATCAGCCATATCAAATCCTGCGGTGGAATTCACCTTTACCTCTACGGGTGGAGGAGAAGGAATGCCTGGTTTAGGTGCTGGAATGGGAATTGGCGTGGATGTAGGGGCGGGCGTTGGTGGAACTGGAATGGGCGTGGGTGTTGGAAATGGAGCTGTAGGCTGTGGAGCTTCAAGTGGGATAAGATAGTAGCTGGCTCCAGCCAAAACCGTGACCAGAATTAAAGCAAGGCAGATAGCGAAAACTATTTGCTTTTTCTGTTCGCTCAAAGCTTCTTTCACCATTAAAATATGCGAATGCAGGATATTTAATTCTACTTTTTTGAACGGTTGTTCTAATCTTTTGAACAGAGCAGCTTTTAAATTGCGGACTGAGCCCATTCCTATATAGGGTTAGGGTTTTGGCCTCTGAAGAAGCTAAATACGTGTTGAGGGGAAAAACATTGGAGGTTTACCGCTTTATGCTGAAAAGCAGTAAACCCGTAGGGGTTAGAGAAGTCCAGAGAGCCCTTAAACTAAGCAGTCCCTCCTTGGCGGCTTATCATCTATCCAAACTGGAGGAAGCAGGCTTTCTAAAGCAGGATAAAGGCGAATATTCAGTGAATAAGGTTTTTCTTGAGAGCATGATAAGAATTATGCATTTTCTAATTCCAAGGTACTTATTCTACTCTATATTCGGTGTTTCAGCCCTCATAATTGAGCTTACTCTGCTGAAACCGCCTACAATAACAAGCAGCTACTTTTTCTCTACAATTTCCACTTTCATACTCGTTTTAGCCTTATGTTACGAAACTGCAAAAACATGGATTAAAGGTAACATATAAAAACAACTCCTTTAAGACTGAAGTTTAGACAGCAAATTTATCCCCATCAAGTTGTTTTCTTTTAATGTCTCTTGACAGAACCGTGAAAGCATTGTTCGCGCGATAATTTTATACTGTAGCCAGTTTGAATTCTAAGTAAAGCTAGACTTTGAGCATGGTTGTTTTAGTTGCTTTTACTCTCTTCTTTTTCGCTGACCTATATGTATTCCATTAGGAAGTTTTGCATGGCAGGTTGGACATCCCCCTGACCGCTTAAAACCACATGTTTTTGATTGCCTCATCGAACTCTTCGAGTAATTCTGGAGAGACTAAAAAGGAGAACCTCCTTACACCTTCGCTGTTCATATTAAGCCTTCCAGCATTACTAATGGGCTAATTGGATAAAATTTATTAATAAGATTCTAGTATTACAAAATACCTAATAAGTAATACTAAATTTAGGTTAACACCTATGGTTCAATTGCAGATAAGGCGAAGGTGCTTATGAACCCGATTGTAAAACTTGAGAATGTTTCAACGGTCTACGAAGGCGAGAGGAGGCCTGCGATCAAGAATGTAAACTTGACTCTGGAGAAAAACGAGCTTGTTTACGTTTTAGGACCAAACGCCGCTGGGAAGACGACGCTTCTCGAAACCATAAATGGGCTTCTTCCTCTTTTCAAAGGGAAAATCTCAGTTCTCGGCTTAGATGTAACAACTCAAGGCAGAAGGGTGAGATGTAAAATAGGATATGTTCCCCAAGATTTTATGGTAGATCCAGGAGAACCCTACACGGCTTTTGACGCCGTATTAATGGGGCGCTATGGAAGAATTGGTGCTTTCCATAGACCCGAACATAGAGATCGGATGAAAGCCTTAGAGGCTATGAAGCTGTTCGGCATTGAAGAGTTGGCGGACCGACCTATGGGTAAGCTTTCTGGTGGACAACAACAGAAGGTGATGCTTGCCAGAGCCATAGCCAAGGAGCCTGAAATCCTTCTTCTAGACGAACCCTTCAGCAACCTGGATCCTGAATCAAGGGAAAAAATTCCCTTTTTGATAAGGCAAATCCATGAAGAGAATGAACTGACCACAATAATTGTTACGCACGACATCCATAATATGCTGAAACAATGCCGTAGGGTTATAGTAATGGTAAACGGGAGGGTCTTGGCAGATGAAAGCCCTGAAAAAGCCCTTGCCGTCGTGAATAAATCAACAGCCTTACCGCTGGAGGCAGTCCAATGATTTGGCTTGAGTTCACGATAATGGAGAGGGCGCTGCTGTCCTGCGTTCTAGCTGGATTCCTGACCGGACTCATGGGAGTTTTCGTGGTTAGGATGAGGCTTTCAGCCCTAGGCTACTCTATGTCACACGGCGCCTTTGCTGGAGCCGCTTTAGGCATAGCCACTTCAATGAATCCGCTTTTAACAGGGATCCTTTTTGCCTCGGCCACTGCTTTTCTCATAGGCCCAGTTGCAGACAAAGCCCGTTTACATGCAGACACCATAACTAGCATAGTTTTCCCCCTTAACATGGCCTTGGCATTCATGTTTCTAACTTTAACCCCTGAGATAGGCCTAACCAGTCAAGTGGCCAACGTTCTATGGGGCAGCATTATATCAATGACTAACAGCGACGTTGTTTATCTTGTCACGTTGTCGGCAGCGACATTAGCCATAATCCACTTCACTTGGAAGGAACTCTTCGCAATAATGTTTAACAGAAAATTAGCTGAAGCAGATGGAATACCCACTAAGCCCTTCATCTATCTCATAATATTCATTTCAGGAGTGGTTGTAACGGTTTCTCTAAAACTTGTTGGTGGTTTACTCGTATACGCTCTTCTATTTAACCCCGCAGCTTCAGCCCTCCAGTTCCTAGAGGACATGAAGAAAATCATAATTGTTTCACCCTTAATCGGAGTTGCCGCTAATTTGTCTGGCCTTGCGGTCTCCTTTTTTCTTGACTTCCCAGTTGGCTCATGTATAGTGTTGACGTCAACCCTAATCTTCGCTGTTGCAGTTCTCCTTTCACCTAAAAGAAGGAGAACGGAGGTGGAATAAAATATGATTAAACGGACCTCGACTTTTGCCTTGATTTTAATTCTTCCTTTAATGTCTCTAGGAATAGGTTTAGTAAAAGCTAATGGCGCCAGCGAAAAGCCGATAATTGTATGTACGACAAGCGCAGTGGGTAGCATAGTTCAAGAATTCTTAGGGGATACAGCTGATGTTGTTGTGTTAGTTCAACCTGGTCTCTGCCCCGCTGATTTTGACATGAAACCAAGCGATGTCTATGCAGTCGGTAAAGCAAAGATCCTGTTCAAGCAAAACATTCCTGGAGAGTTCTGGTTACAAGGCTTACTCGAAGCATC
>JBBITX010000100.1:0-3404 GCA_037440545.1 Candidatus Bathyarchaeota archaeon | reverse complement strand
TCCCGATCTCTATGCAGATGACTGCGCGAGCGCTCAATGACTCTTTTAAGAGACACTAAAAGAAGATTTTTTAGGAAATTAAAAAGAGCATGCATTTTTTCTTTAGTGAGCTCGTATGATGCTTAAGGTATTATTATTTTTGTGTCATGGGATTTTTCTGTAAAGGTAAATTGCTTTAATGTTGCCAGTGGATTCATCTATATTGATTTTGAAATGCCTTTTTTGGGTTAAGAAGAGGAGCCTTCGTATAAACTCGCCTTTCACTATGTATTCTCCACATGCCTTGTCTATGGTTTTAACTGTTATGTTTTTGACTCCTAGAAATTTTCTTTTCAAGTATTCTTTTGCTTTATCTTCAGCGTCAGTGATTGTAAGCTTATATTTCACGTTGCTTTTCCCAGCTAAAGATTAATATTTAATTTTTCGTAGAAAAGTTTTCCTAAAAGGGATGCTGGTGGTTGTGGTGAGGGTTTGCCTTGTTTCTCCGCCTTACCTTTCAGCTGTCAAGTCTGTTGTTGGGGTATGTTCTCCACCATTGGGGCTTGCCTATTTGGCTTCTATGATCCGGGATGAGCATGATGTTAGGATTATTGACTCAAACGTTTTGGATTACGGCGTCGACGATGTGAGAAGGGAGCTGAAAAGTTTTTATCCGGACGTTGTTGGCATAACCTCTTCAACGCCATCTATTTATGAAGCCTACAGGGTTGCTAGGGCTGCTAAAAGTTTGAGAGACGACTGCGTTGTTGTTATGGGAGGTCCCCATGTAACCTTTCTTCCAGAAGAAGCCATTACGGAATCTGGGAGCGTGGATGTTGTTGTTCTAGGTGAAGGCGAGGAAACCTTCAGAGAACTCGTCGACACGATAGATCATGGAGGCTCCTTAGACTCTGTTAGGGGTATAGAGTATAGGAAAGGCGACAAAACAGTTGTCACCAAGCCTAGGCCCTTCATTAGGGATTTGGACAAGATTCCCCTTCCAAGCTTTGACATGCTCCCCGTAGAGAAATATGAGCTTCAAGGCGTTAGATACATGCCAGTAATAAGCAGCAGGGGCTGCCCATTTAAATGTTCTTTTTGCGCTTCATCACGCCTTTTTGGAGGGTGCTGGCGCGGCAGAAGCCCTAAAAACGTGGTTGACGAGGTTAGGCTTATACACGACAAGTTCGGGATTAAAAACATAGAGTTTGTAGATGACACCTTCACATTGAATGGCAAAAGGGCTGAAGAAATTTGTGATGAAATTTTAAGGGAAGGAATTGACATTTCATGGGGTGCCTCATCAAGAGTTGACACCATTAACAGGAAATTGGCTGAGAAAATGAGGAGGGCTGGATGCTGGATAGTTTATTTGGGCATAGAATCCGCATCCCAGAAAATCCTAAACGCAATGGGGAAGAAGATAACCATAAACCAAATTGTAGAGGCTGTTAAAACATTAAAGGATGTGGGTATCCAAATTTTAGGATCGTTCATCCTAGGCTTTCCTGAAGAAACCATTGAAACAGCTGAGCAGACAATAGCCTTCGCTAAAAAGCTTGACTTGGATTATGCACAGTTCTCAATTCTGACTCCCTATCCAGGAACACCCGTCTATGAATATGCAAGGGAAAACAACATGCTGTTAACCAGAGACTGGTCAAAATTTAACGCCACAGAACCAGTAATGAAGTTGAAGCACCTAACCATAAAGCAACTGCAATCCCTCTTTGAGAAAGCCTACCTAACATTCTACATGAGGCCTAAAATGCTGTGGAGATGGATTAAACAGAAACAGTTCCACTTCATAAAAAGCGCCATTAAAACAGCGATAAACTACCTTAAAAAACCGTATAGGTGACTTTTTAATGCGCTTACCCGGTTTTCATAGCACAAGGGGTGCGGAAAGTGGATAAGGTTTGTGAAGACTGGGAGGTTGTGTTGACCGCTGACCGCACATTAATGAGCGATTACCACCGCAACGAGTTTGTAGGGTTTGGGACGTGTGCTCCCCCAAACGTTATTCCAGATTGGCTTTACGCTTGGCTTTTTTTCCCACCCATTAAAACGAAGGGCGGAATGCCTGTTGCTGCACCCTATGGGCTTAGAAAGATTGAAGCCAAACTGCTTATGGAAGGATTTAACGTAGTCACGGTTGACCCAGACCATTTAGGAAAATACATTGATGAAGCGAAAGTCTTAGGCATTCATGTTATGGATCCCTTCGGGTTGGGTCCAGCATCAAGCACCTTCGCAGCTATTTTAAAAAAGGAGCCGTTTTTGGCACAGTACTTCCGCAGGTTAATGGAGAAGCCTGAAATAAGGAGGGCGAAGAGGCGTGGCTTAAAAATCATAATTGGCGGGCCTGGTGTTTGGCAGTTTAAATATAGGACGGAATTTGTTAAGGAGCATGGAATAGACTGCATAATTGAAGGGGAAGCTGAAAAGGTTATTGGAAAAATTGTTCAAGCTGCTTTAAACGATGAAGATCTTCCGCAGTATTATGAGGTTCCAGTTGAGGAAACGCCTAGCTTGGATGAGATTCCGGATATTGTTGCACCTTCAATTAATAACTTGGTGGAAATTGGACGCGGATGTTGCCGGGGATGCAGGTTCTGCAGTGTCACTTTAAGGCCTTTAAGATGGTATCCGTATGATAAAATTTTGCGGGAAATAAAGGTGAACATGAAAGTTGGGGGTGGCGCATGTCTCCACGCTGAAGATGTAATGCTTTATGGCTCTAAAAATACCATTCCGAAGGATGAGAAACTCGTCAAGCTTCATGAGGCTGTTTTGGAGAAATGTAAAGGAATAGGGTGGAGCCACTGCTCGTTGGCGGCGGTTGCTGTTAAACCAAAGCTCTTCTCCAAAATTTCTGAGATTATATTGGCGAAACAGTCTTGGTGGGGCGCTGAAGTAGGCATAGAAACAGGCTCGCCAGAACTGGCGAGAAAAATTATGCCGGCAAAGGCGCATCCATTTAAGCCGGAAGAATGGCCAGAAGTCGTCAAAAAAGGCATGGGTTTAATGCATGACCATAAGCTTGTTCCAGCATGCACACTCATCGTTGGCGTTCCAGGAGAAACTGAAAACGACTTGATCAAAACAATAGAGTTGGTGGACGACCTTAAAGAGCTTAGAAGTTTAATCGTGCCCCTATTCTTTGTTCCGATGGGCAGGCTCGAGGATAAAGACTGGTTTAAAGAAAGAGAGATGAACCAACTTCACATGGAACTCCTAATAAAATGCTTAAAGCACGACTTCTACTGGATAGACAGCTTAATTGACTTGGCTTTCGAGGGAAAATGGTATGCAAAACTCCTTCGCCCATTCTACAGGTTATTTGTCGAAATAATCAGGCACAAAGCTTTAAAAGCGGGAATCTAATAGTCTGCCTTAAGACAGCAGCACTGCAAAATAATCTT
>JBBITX010000099.1:0-3453 GCA_037440545.1 Candidatus Bathyarchaeota archaeon | reverse complement strand
AAGATCCTCTGGCGTAGGCCTCCGTGGGTTCAAATCCCACCCCCCGCACCAATTTACTGGTAAAATATTTTTGAATCTTGAAAGTTTTCTGTTTTCGAAAATGATTTAGTTGTTTTGTGTATTTTATTTTTGGGTTTGGTGGTTTAACGGATGAGTTCTGTTGTTGCTGTTCTTTCAAAGTATGAGGAGAATGCAAAGTGGGTTAGTAGGCATTATGAAGAGTTGAAGAAGAAGTATGTGGATTAAGACTGGATGTAGATTTTAATAAATTGGAGCAGTTAAGCGAGGGCATGCTTGGAATAGGCAGATTAGTCGACACTTATATCATGAAAGATGTCAAATTAACCTTTAGAAAAGAAAACGGAAAAAGCCACATAGAAAACATGGAAAGGATATATGTGTTAAGACACGCAATCCAAGATGAACGTATAATGCGAATACCAAGCATCCCAGGGGAGTATGTTTTAAAAGTTGGACGAGGATTAACTATGTTGTTATGTGATTAGACTCGGTGACCGGGGTTACTTGGATGCGAATGTCTATCGCAGACCTTTTGAAAATCAAAGTAATAAGCGTGTTCGAAGGGAGTCAGAAGCTTTTATCGTGATCGCCGATGCTACTTTCCTGGTGAAATAGTGGTTGTTAAGTTTGTATTATTTGAAATTTTATAACGTCTTCGCTGAACAGGCTGCATTCAGCCTTACACTTCATGAAGACTCCATATTTATGTCGCATGTTGTGTCGTGAACTCTGTTTTTAAACAGCCACATCAACCCCTTTGTCCAGCAGTCCTCTTGCTAAGCTGATGATAGAAGGGTTTTGCCGGAAGAGTCTTGAAAAACGAAATTAAGGTTTGAATGCATATTTTAACGGGTCTTTTAACTGTTATTCTCTTTGCTGCTGGAATAGGATATATCTGTTTTCCATTTGGGGCGTTATGCTTGGCTTGATTTTTTGAAGAGCTTCTTGGAAGTCTTCAGCTGTAACTTTGTCGTTGTTTTTTCTTATTGCGTTCATTCCTGCCTCTCTGCATAGTGCTTCTAGGTCTGCTCCTGAAAAACCCTCTGTTTTTTCGCTTATTTCTTCAAGGTTTACCTTTTGCAGTGGCATTTTTGCAGTATGTACTTTAAGTATTTCAAGTCTTGCTTTTCGGTCTGGTTTTGGAACATATAGGAGGTAGTCGAAGCGGCCTGGCCTTAATAGGGCGTCGTCGATGAGTTGTGGCTTGTTCGTTGCAGCCAACACGGCGACGTTTTCCAAAGTTGTCAGTCCGTCCATTTCGGTTAAAATTTGGCTTATAACCCTTTCAGTTACGGCTGAGTCTCCTAGGCTGAGCTCTCTTTTGGAGGCTATGGAGTCTATTTCGTCTATGAATATTATTGAGGGAGCTGCCATTCTGGCTTTGCGGAAAATTTCCCTTACGGCTTTTTCCGACTCTCCAACCCATTTGGAGAAGACTTCTGGGCCTCGTATTGTTATGAAGTTTGCCCCGCTTTCAGTTGCAACGGCTTTGGCTATTAGCGTTTTTCCGCATCCCGGAGGCCCGTAGAGAAGTATGCCCTTCGGAGGCTTAATCCCTATTTTCTTGAACTTCTCAGGTTTCTTCAGTGGCCATTCAACCATCTCCTTAAGCTTCTGTTTTACGTCGTCTAGGCCTCCAATTTCTTCCCAATGTACGCTCGGCGTTTCAATGTATATTTCCCTCATTGCAGTTGGCACTATATCCCTGTATGCATTCATGAAATCTTCATATTTAACATGCATTTCTTTCAATACTTCAGGCGGTATTCTCTCCATTTCCAAGTCTATTTTTGGAATGTATCTGCGGAGGGCTTTCATTGCAGCTTCCTTGCAGAGGGCTGAAAGGTCAGCTCCAGTGTAGCCGTAAGTTATTTCGGCAATTCTCTCCAAATCCACGTCGCTGTCCAGAGGCATGTTACGCGTATGAATCTGCAATATTTCAAGTCTTCCCTTCTTATCTGGAATCCCTATTTCTATCTCTCTGTCAAACCTTCCAGGCCTCCTAAGCGCTGGATCTACAGCGTTCGGCCTGTTTGTCGCCGCTATAACAACAAGCTGCCCCCTTGACTTAAGTCCATCCATTAACGTGAGCAGTTGGGAGACAATTCTCTTCTCAACCTCCCCGCTGACCTCCTCCCTTTTCGGAGCTATTGCGTCTACTTCATCGATGAAGATTATGCTTGGAGAGTTCTGTTGAGCCTGCTGGAAAATTTCCCTAAGCCTAGCCTCTGATTCGCCGTAAAACTTGCTCATTATTTCTGGACCGTTTATTGAGTAGAAGTTGGCTTCAGCCTCATTTGCAACAGCCTTAGCCAGCAAAGTCTTACCGCAACCGGGCGGTCCGTGGAGCAACACCCCCTTAGGAGGGTCTATTCCAAGCCTTTCAAAGATCTCAGGATGTCTAAGGGGAAGCTCCACCATCTCCCTAATCCTCTGAATTTCTTCGCCTAAGCCTCCAATATCCTCATAGGTTACTATTGGCCCCCCTATTTCGGCCTCTTGAGGCTGCTCAAGAACCTCAACCTTCGTGTTGTTTGAAACTATAACTATTCCTTTAGGCCTTGTTGAAACCACATTGAAGTACATGGGGTTTCCACCAAATATTGGAATTGAAATGTAATCTCCAATCATGTAGGGCTTATCTGTAAGTAGAGATTTCACATGCATACTGAAATCCTCGTCCATTCCGCTAAGTCTATATCCACTTGGAGAAAGCGCTATCAACCTTGCCTCTTTAACAGCAGCCTTCCTCACAGTAACATAGTCATTTAAGGACACCCCAGCACTTCTTCTAAGGAGCCCGTCAACACTTATCAAATCCTCCCTTTCCGCCGAGCTTAAAGGCCAAACAATAGCACAGGTGGAGCGCTTTCCAACAATCTCAACAACATCCCCAGAAGAAACGCCAAGCTCCCTCATAGCCCTAATGGGAATTCTAGCTATCTTCCTCCCAACATCCCTTCCAGAAGCCTCACAAACAACAAGCCTAACCTCATCCATACAATTTATCATTGCTAAAAACCCCTCCCTTATCTTCTTTACGCCATCATAAAACACACTTTTATGAACAAGCGCAAGGCAAAACATTCCCAATTTTAGCAGCAAGCAGCTTATTTTAGCCTGTTGCTAAAATCGACGAAAAAAGATTTCATTCGTTTCTGTAAAATCCTCTTGTTATCAGATAATATTTTATTTCGGCGACTATTTTAGATTTAAAAATTTTAACGAAAAATTGAGGAACTAAAAACTAAACGGAAAACATTTTTGTACATTTTAGTCTGAATTTAGCCGCACTCTAGCGCGTGCCACCATACGACCCCTTAACCATAAGAATATCGTCAGTAACGATTTCTAGACGATAGGAGTAGCGCGATGAGACCACATGATATGCCAGGCAAGATTATGGAGGAAGCCAGCGCATAATTGATTCCC
>JBBITX010000098.1:0-3536 GCA_037440545.1 Candidatus Bathyarchaeota archaeon | reverse complement strand
TAGAGGGTTTACGGTACAGGGGACCCCTAGCCCCCCGCCTAAGACCCACCGCCAACAGATTCATGAGCAAACAAAACTATAAAACTTTACTTTAGGCTGTTGTTAAGCCAGTTTAAATAGGGTTTGTAGCCGTCATGGATGGTTATGGCTAATATTTCTGGAATTTCGTAGCTGTGTTGGGCTTTTATTGTTTCAGAAAGTTTTTCAAAAAGGTCCTCTCGAGTCTTCAAGATTAGAAGGTATTCTGCAGCCTCTTCTACCTTTCCACCCCACCAGAATAAGGATTGAAGTGGACCTAACATGTTGGCGCAGGCTATAAGCTTCTCCTCTAAAAGGATCCTGGCAATTTTTTCAGCTTCCATCCTGTTCTGAGCCGTGACTAAAACAATTAAAGGAGACTTTTCCATGCATTATTCCCTTATAAGCGTATCTTACAGAAGGATTTATCTTGTTTTCTGTAGAATTTTGAATCTACGGTGTGGGAAGGTGGCGTTACCTTGAAAACTATTGGTTTGGTTACAAGTGGGGGTGATGCTCCTGGAATGAACGCAGCCATACGTGCAATAACCCGTGTGGCCAGTGTAGAAGGTTTCCAAGTTTTAGGCTTTGAGAGGGGTTGGGAAGGACTAATAAATAATCGCTTTAGGCGTTTAACTCCCCGCTCAGTAGGGGGAATAATCCATTTAGGCGGCACTGTCCTCCTCACTTCAAGATGCCCAGATTTCCGTAAAAATGAAGGGATAATAAGGGCTGCTGAAACCCTTTCAGCTCACAACGTGGACGGGCTAGTTGTCATCGGAGGTGACGGCTCTTTTAGGGGAGCCCTAGAGCTGAGCAGGGAGACGGATGCTTTAATAGTTGGGGTTCCAGCAACCATTGACAATGACGTTTACGGCACGGATGAAACAATAGGGTTTGACACGGCTGTAAACACAGCGGTTGCTGAAATTGACAAGATTAGAGACACAGCTATTTCTCATGAAAGAATTTTCATAGTTGAGGTTATGGGGAGGAGGAGGGGATTCCTAGCCTTAACAGTGGGCTTAACTGTTGGAGCTGAAGTGATTTTGATTCCTGAAGCCCCCTGCGAAAAAGAGGAGATTTACAGAACAATTAAAGAGAATGCAGTTAAGGGTAAAAAGTCAGGCATAATCGTAGCAGCTGAAGGGGTGGGAGACACCCGTAAACTTGCCAAGCAAATAGAGGAAAATACTGGGGCAGAGGTTAGGTTAAGCATTGTGGGTTACGCCCAAAGGGGAGGAAGTCCTACAGCGAGAAGCCGTTTAATAGCAAGCCTTTTCGCAGAAAAAGCAGTTAACCTCCTTAAAAAAGGAATAGGAAACAAGATTGTTGGAATACAAGGGAACAAAATAACAGAAATAGACCTTCAAACTTCATGCAGTATGGAAAAACCAATAAATCTAAGTTTGCTTGAACTTGCGAAGATGTTAGCTACGTGAAGATGTTTTTATCAGCCGAAGAAGACGCTGGCTATGTTGTAAAGCTCCATATTTACAGTTTTTCTTTTACCGACCACTTCTTTAAGAGACACATGGACAATTTTATTACCCTGTATTGCGACCATACATCCGAACTTCCCATCGTGGACAAGGTCTATGGCTGCTATCCCAAACCTTGTGGCTAACACTCTGTCAAAGGCTGTGGGGGAGCCGCCTCTCTGAAGATGGCCTAAAACGACAACTCGGGTTTCTATGCCTGTAAGTTTTTCAATTTCTTTTCCAAGATAGTAGCCAACCCCGCCGAGGCTTATATGGCCGAACTCATCTATAGTTTCGCTGTAAACGATTTCCCTTCCACCAATAGGTTTCGCCCCTTCTGCAACAACTATGAGGCTGAAGTTTCTTCCACGCCTCTGCCTCCGCCTTATATACTCGCAAACTTCTTCTATGTCGAAGGGCTTTTCAGGAATTAATATTACATCTGCCCCTCCGGCGAGTCCAGCTTCCAAGGCTATGTGTCCTGTATACCTTCCCATAACCTCTAAGATTATGACTCTGTTATGAGCTTCAGCCGTTGTGTGAAGTCTGTCAAGGGCCTCGGTGGCTATGGCTACAGCTGTGTTAAAACCGAAAGTGTAATCCGTCCCAGCCAAATCATTGTCGATTGTTTTAGGAACACCCACGCATTTAAGTCCATAACCCTCCATTTTATATGCCACGCTAAGCGTGTCCTCTCCGCCAATAACAACCACAGCCTCCATGCCAGCCTTCGCCATATTCTCCATTATTTTTTCAGGGCCTTTCTCCCGTTTAAACGGATTCGTTCTTGAAGTGCCAAGTATTGACCCGCCTCTATGGAGAATTCCAGTTATGGCGTTTAACTCCATAGGCATAAAGTTGCCTTCAAGAAGCCCTCTCCACCCGTCTCTTATGCCAACTATTTCGTCTCCATAATTTAAAATGCCCTTCCTAACGATAGCCCTTATCACTGCATTAATTCCAGGGGCATCTCCACCGCCGCTTAAAATTCCAACTTTCATGTTACGCCACCTTAGGCTTTACCTGAACTTCCAAACAAACGCATTTTTCCCTTAACAACCTCCTTCATAGCCTCCTTCGCCGGACCGAGAATTTTCCTAGGGTCAAACTCACCTGGAAAGCTGGCTAAAACCTCACGGACTGAAGCGGTGAAGGCAAGTCTCAGATCAGTGTCTATGTTAATTTTTCTAATCCCTAATGAGACAGCCTTCCTAATGTGTTCTTCAGGTATACCCTTAGCCCCGGAAAGTGCAGCCCCAAACTTAACGGCCTTATCGATAATCCATGATGGAACACTTGAAGCCCCATGCAACACGAGAGGTACATTCACCCTTTCAGCGATAAGCCTTAACCTTTCAAAGTCAAGGTGAGGTTCACCCTTAAACTTGTAGGCGCCGTGAGAGGTTCCTATTGAAACTGCAAGCGCATCAACCCCTGTAAGCCTAACAAACTCTTCAGCCTCACATGGATCCGTTAAAACAGCCTCCCTTTCAACAATTGTTTTCTCCTCCAAACCAGCAAGTCTTCCAAGTTCACCTTCAACAGAAACCCCCTTCGGATGAGCCAAGCCCACAACACGCTTTGTCAAAGCAACGTTCTCCTCAAAACGCAAATGAGAGCCATCAATCATGACGGAGGTAAAGCCAGCCTCTATGCATTTCTCAACTGTTTCCACATCCACCCCATGATCAAGATGTAGAGAAACTGGCACATCTATAGATCGAGCTGAAACTCTGACCAAAGCAGCCAAATAACTCAGCCCAGCATACTTTATAGCGCTTGGCGTAACCGCAATGATTGCGGGTGATTTCTCCTCAACAGCAGCTTCAACAACAGCTAATAAACTCTCAAGATTTTGAATGTTAAAAGCTCCTACAGCATAGCCCCCACGCTCTGCATTTTGTAATAAACTACTATTCGTGACAAGCATAAGCTTTCACCAAAAATAGAGACAGCCCAATATATAAAATATTTACAAAACCAACTTGAAAATCCAATAGAATCGGCATTAATGAAAGAGCCTTTTGGGCTTACATG
>JBBITX010000097.1:0-3572 GCA_037440545.1 Candidatus Bathyarchaeota archaeon | reverse complement strand
TGGTTTTAGGCTCAGATGGTAGAAAAATGAGCAAATCCCTAAAAAACTATGTGGCAACACCAGACGTTCTTGAAAAGTATGGAGCGGACGCTGCGAGACAATGGGCTGCTGGAGGCGGCGCAACAGGTTCAGATATTCCATTTCGCTGGCCAGACGTGGAGTATGGAAGACGCTTCCTAACAAAGCTGTGGAATGCCGCACGTTTCGTAAGCAGCCAATTGGAAGATTATGTGCCAGCCAAAAACTCAAACGTGGAACTTGAACTTCGACTATTAGATAAGTGGATCATGTGTAAAGCTGAAAAGGTTACACAACGGGTTACAGAAGCATTTGAAAGGTGCCAGTTCAATATAGCCCTCGAGGAAGCTCGCAGCTTCACATGGCATGTTTTCTGCGATCAATATATTGAGGCTGTTAAAGATAGACTTTACAAGCCTGAGGTATACGGTGAAGCCAAGAGGAAAGCGGCCCAGCAAACGCTTTATAACGTTTTATACCGAATAATCCAGCTTTTAGCCCCAATAATGCCTCATATAACAGAGGAAATTTACCAAAACCTATATGCTGAGCATGTTGGCATTAAAAGTGTGCATTTAACGCCTTGGCCGATAGCTGAAGCCTCTAAAATTGATGAAGCCATTGAACAAGAAGGCGACCAGCTAATGGCCTTAATAAACGAGATTAGGCGTGAAAAAGCTGAGAAACGGAAACCGCTGAATTCTTCGATAAAAAGAGTGAAGGTTTACGCTGGAACACCTGAAAAAGCGAAGGTTTTAATTGAAAATAAAGAAGATATCACTGGAACATGCAAAATTTTAGAGCTAATAATTATGCCTGAAAAAGGGGAAGGCAGAAACATAGCGCAGTTCCCTGAAGTAAAATTTGAAAGCGAGTATTAGAGTTCTCAATTAGCTTGACTAACTTATTTTTACATAGGCTTTTTCATAAAAATTGTAAGCGCTTTCTATTCGCTTGTCCGAAGTTTTAAAAACATTTCCATTTTTTCTTCAGCATTTTCTTCAGTTCTTCAACTACATCTTCAGCCATTTTTATGCAGAATGGCGGTTCAATTGGCGGTGTGTAGGGGTCTTTTAGGTCTATGTTTTCCAAGCCTAGGGCTCCAGCGATGAGGGCATACCAGCAGATCGGAAGAACTTTAGGGTTGTAGCCGCTTCCAGGGATTAAAACCATTTTTCCTCCGCAAACTTTTTCTGCAGTTTTCTTGATCAGGCGTGAAATTTTAAAGAATCCCTTAGCTGTTAGGCCTAAATCTCCAAGCATGTCTGCAAAGTGGGAGTCGCTTCCACCGTTTGCAATAATTATTTCCGGCTTAAACTCTTCGGCTAGAGGTACAAAAATCTGTTTTAAAACATGAATGTAGGTGTTGTCTCCTGTTCCTGGAGGTAATGGAACATTAACGTTGAATCCTTCCCCCTCGCCTTCTCCTATCTCCCACGTGAAACCCTTGCCAGGATATATTGTACATGGGTCTTGGTGAAGTGATATAAAAAGCACGTTAGGGTCTTTATAGTATATGTCGCTCGTGCCGTTGCCAAAGTGAACATCGTAGTCTAATATTAAAAAGCGTTTCAGACCCCGATAAGCTCTTAAATGCTCAATTAAAATGGCTACGTCGTTGAAAAGGCAGAATCCTCCGCCATAATTTCTTCCAGCATGGTGGTGTCCTCCTCCTAGGGAAACTGCGCAACGCGCAAAACCGTCCATTACAGCCTTTCCACATTCAATAGCTCCTCCTACAATGAGGAGTGCAGCCTCCAGAATTGAGGCGGAAACGGGTGTTTCTGTGTCGTATGGCTTGTTCTCTTTTGCCAGGCTGAAAATTAACTCTACATATTCAGCTGTATGCACTCTTAAAAGATCCTCTTTAGACGCTGGTTTGGGCTCAACAATTTTTAGCTGCGGAAGGCTTAGTAAGCCCTGTTCCCCAAAATGGTTCATTGCATTCACAAATCTGTCTCCTCTAAACGGGTGTCCCTCACCTAAATCATACTGTTTAAACTTCTCGTGAAAAGTCATTACGAGGTTCTCAATTGGCAATTTTGCCCCCTTCAAAAACGATAATTATTACACGTATAAAGGTATTCTAGATGAGGGGTTTAGAAAAAGGAGAATGAGAATGTTTTAGTTTCCCTCTTTAACTTCAACCTCAACATGTGTAGGTGTTGCAGCTTCCTCTGAAATATGGGTTGCGCTTTTAATTGGGCTGATTTCGATGACGTCAACTTCGATTTTTCCCTTCTCAGCCGCTTTAATAGTTTTCTCTTCCTTTGGCGCTTGAAGATCTTCTGAAAGCTTTAAGCATGTAAGCTTTTCAGATGCTTCTTTTATGGCGTTTAGCTCCTTCTTGGCATTTTCAAGACCTAATGAAATAAGGGATATTTCATTTTTGTATATGTCCTCCTCTATTTCTCCCCCTGCATACTGGATTTCGAATTTTGCGAGCAGCAACTCCAAAATTTTAATTTGCTGCTGAAGCTCCAAACTCTTAACGTTCATTTTGTCCAGCAGAACCTTCTTCTGTCTTTCAACCTCTGCGACGGCCTCATCCATTTCTTTATCTAAAGATTCGTATATGAACTGAGATATTTTGCCGCTGCTGAACAGATTGCTTAAAGCCTGCCTCTTCTTCAGCAAAGTTTCATATTCCTCATTCAACTTTTCAAAGGAACACTTCCACGAAACCAATTTCTTAAGCACCGCATTTTTCAAGCGCGATGCGAGAAATAACAGTTGTTAACATGTAGATATATTGTATACTAATAAAAGCGTAGGCTTAACCAGCTACAGATATCATTGAATTTTTAAAAAATAGCAATGTTAAAATGGCTAAATCTTCAGCTTTGACGTGGTTTTAATGAGCCTTTGCAGTTGTTATTCAATAAAAATATGTGGTACTAAGCCAGATAAATCGAAATACTAAATAGCACCTTTCTGATTCTCTAAGAACGAAATAATGTGGGCCCGTAGCTCAGTAAGGATAGAGCACCGGGCTTTTAACAAATAGAGAGAAACCCGGGGGTCGGGGGTTCAATTCCCCCCGGGCCCGCCATAAATTTACCCAAAATTTTGCCGTAAAATTTCAGAAATACTTTTCAAACCTCCATTTTCTATTGTTTACGGTATGCTCCTTCGCCATTAAACTTTTCCCGTTATGGAATGATTCTTGACAAGTTTCACTGCGTAATGTCAAATACGTGATATTGGGAGTTATTTTTATTTTTCTTTGGGAACTAGGTATAGTGTACCGTCCTCTGCTAAAACTAGGACACTGCCACACTTTAAACATTTGTAATAGCGGTTTGTACCTTTCTCACCTTTCTGTTCGCCGAGAAGTTCAACTTCACCATGGCTGCACTCAGATTTCATTGTTTGTCGATTTAATTGTTTGTTTAAGGTGTATTTTAAATTATCTATTCGAGTTATAGAGGTGTCCAATGTATATCTGAAGCGAAACACCAAAAATGAAATTAGGCGGATCATCTTTTTCTTACTTGGGGTGATGTGTATGGATAGTGAGGATTTGTTTGAGGCGTATTTGCATGGTTTTGTGG
>JBBITX010000096.1:0-3625 GCA_037440545.1 Candidatus Bathyarchaeota archaeon | reverse complement strand
ATAACCCGAATGGCTTTCAACATTTCGTCAGTCTTTATGAAGAAATATATGACGGTGTAAAGAAGTTAACTCCGCAAACTAAGGTTTTCTGCACGTTTGCTCGGGAGATAGTATCTGAGAACCGCGAGGCAGACCTTAACGTTCTATCAATGTTTGACTCTGAGAAAATGGATTTCCTTGTCTTCACAAGCTATCCTTACGCTGTTCAGGGAATAAACAAGCCCTCAGATATTCCTGACAATTATTATTCTGATGCCTTAAGCTATTTACCAGATAAACCAGTAGGCTTCAGCGAAATCGGCTGGCCTTCAATGGAAGTTTTCGGCGGCGAGCAAGCCCAAGCCGAATTCATAACACAGGCAACTGGGCGTCTCACCAGAGGGCAAGGAATTAACCTACATTTATTTGGTTGGGCATGGCTGCACGATTTAGATGAAAACGATCACATAGGTCTAATAAAAAGAGATGGCACAGAAAAGCTAGCCTACAAAGTGTGGAAAAACTTATCAAAACCAAGTTTTGAGCAGTCTGTAAAGCTTCCTAACGAAGGAATGGCTTAGCCCTACCGCTATTCTATAAAAACTCGATTTTTGCAGCAGTTTTCCTTTTTTCCATTAAAGCATAAAAAATAACCCAGTCTGCTTCATCGATTTTTACGGTGCAACAATTTGAAAATTTAACCTCCCATTTTTCTTCAGCAAGCCTGTTAATTTCCTCTTCAAATTCCAAGGGTTTATTTGCGCTAATATGGGTAGGATGGTAAAGCTTACAGACAATTTTATAGCTACTCAAACTCTCACCTACATCAATTTCAATTTATTGGTAAACTGAATCATAAACTTTCACCATCCAGAATTTTGGAGAACTTTAAGCGGAAACTTTAAGCTATTTACAACCATCAATTCACAAATTTGCGTGATGACTAACGTTCTTCTAAAAATGTAAAAGGGCAAACTTTCGAAGAAGGCTTTTATTTCCCAATTATTTTATAATCTTTTGCCGGATGATGAGAAGGCATTAAATTGATGACAGATGAAATTTCAGAGTTACTCGGACGGCAAAGGAATAAAAACTATTTATAAGCAGAGCATAAACCATCAACCCCAAACGCAAAATTTGTTCGCCTTAAAAACAAGCGGTGAAAAGACACTTTCACTCAGCAGAGAAAGGTGAGCTAAATTGAAAATTCACCTATCAAACTTCGCCATAAAACCCACATTTTTCAGCTTAGGCAGCTCGCTTCCCTTTCAAAGCTGTTTTAAATAGTTATTTGGAGTTTTCGCATATCAAACGTCATTCTTTGTCTCCTGTGAAAATATATGATCCTGAAAACAGCGTAAGGAAGAGGTGCACTCAGGAGAGAACTGCTTTATCTTTCATTCTAAAACTGTAATGTGCAGTTTCAATGGTTTCGCTGACATACCGGCTGAGACAACGTAAGTTTTATAGACTGATTAATTTTGCGTGTGTGTTTGGTGTTTCGTTAAAGGCTTATGTTAAGGCATTTCGTGTAGTCGGCCCTCTTTTAGCATGTAGTCTTTTTTTGTGGGATATTTTTTGTGAAGATCTGTTGTTGTCAGCAGGATTGTGCTTTCCATTTTTCATTTATTTTGCTGAGTAGGGACATTAATATTTTTGAGTTTTCGTCATCTATGCTTGATGTGGGCTCATCTGCTAGGATGATTTTGGGGTTGTTTGTTAACGCTCTTATGACTGCTATGCGCTGTCTTTCTCCTCCGCTTAGGGTGTCTGGAAATCTGTTTTTGAGGTTTGTCAGGTTGAAGTATTCTAGAAGTTCTAACGCTCTTTTTCTTCTTTCATGTTTTTTGCTCCTGCAAGGGCTAAAGGTAGCTCTATGTTTTCGAGAACTGTTAAGGTGGGAATTAAATTGAAAAATTGGAAAATGAAGCCTATGTGGTGAAGCCTTATCTCTGATTTCTCGTTGTCTGAAAGCCTGTTGACGTTTCTGCCGATTAGCTTTACCTCTCCTTCGTCTGGGGGTTCAAGCAGGCCCACTATTTTGAGAAGGGTTGTCTTTCCAGAGCCTGATTTTCCCCTTATAGATATGAATTCTCCCTCATTCACTTTCATGTTAAGTGTTTTCAACACGTGGGTTGGGCCGTAGCTTTTATTTATGTTAATCAGCTCTATCATTTGGTTTTCACTGGGCATATAATGCTGCTTGACCGTTAAAGTATATGAGGTTTAGGTGGTTTGCATTTTCTGTCCAGGTTTGGGGTAGGTCAACTCCGTGATAGCCGAGGACATATCCGTTTTTGAACATTTGAAGGTAAATGTAAAGGACTTCGGGTTTTAATTGGCTTTTTCCTGAAAGGTACTGGTATCCCTGCGCAGCGTTTGTGTGTATGGCGAAATATCCCTGGATAAGGTATGAGGCTTTCATGTTTCCAGCCGCTGTGAGGCTGTTTGAACGGGAATACAGCCATAAACCTGCAGCATACTCCTCTTCTCTATAAAGCCAGTGATATCCCATGTATCGGTTTTGAAGTCCGACAGAAACGTAAAGGCTGTAAAAGAGTTTGAAGATGTTCAAGGCTAATATGTTTCCCTTGTGAACTTTGAAATTAGCAGTTTAGCTCCTTGCCAATTAGTGCTTTTGGCAGGTTTGTTGAGGCTGTTCTGGCTAGGGGGTCTTAACCATGTGCAATGGTAGACAGCCCCGCTTAATCCGTTCTAAGGCTCTAAAATACCTCTCATTCCTACGGTCATATACTTCAACTTTACGCAGAAGCGAATCAGTAAGGGAATAGAGTCTCCGCAAGGCTTGACCAACTTATTCAATAGGATGGCTTACCATATCGTGTGCGTTTCTTCTTTCAGTTCCGGTTTTTAATTGTTCTTGCCCTAATTGTTTTCGTGTTTTCGCCGCGTGATTTTGAAAGTGAGGTTTAAAGTGCATTACACATTAATAGCAGCTCAAGGGGTTTCAGCTCACCCTTCACGGGATCAACTTCTAAGCCGAGCTCCTCCAGCGTCACCACGCCGAGGAGATGAACATCCTCATCTCCGAAGACGGCGGTGGTGTGAGTCCCAATGCCTTGAACCTCTATACCTATAATGCCCACATCCCTCTCAACGATCCTACCATCAGCCAGCTTAAACCTTCTAACACCCACGCTTTTAACGCCCAGCGACTCCAAAAGGCTCCTTGGAAGAACGGTGTAGACGGCACCGGTATCAGCTAGGAGGTCAACATTCCTAACTTCGCCAGGCTTCTCAACGTTCCATACTTTGGCTTTAACCCTAACATATCCCATAAAGCAAGCCACTGCTATAATAAGTAGATATTGTCTAGATTAGGCATATAAGCTTAACATGTAAATCAGTCAAAACCATGCTTGGCTTCATCCCATCCTCGCTACAACGCCCTGCCTCTTAAGTGTGGCCAGCAACCTCAACTGCCGCTCTCATAGTCTATGTAGACTTTCTCCAGACTTGGGTTATCCAGCTAAAAGGCTGAAAATCTGGACAATTCGTTCAAGTAATGTTTAGCTAAAAAGCTGGAAAGCAATGCAGGTCATCAAAAAGACCAGGCTGGTTATGAGGAACACGTAGGCGAAACCCAGTATTTGGGCGATGTATGGACCGATAAATGAACCGCATG
>JBBITX010000095.1:0-3660 GCA_037440545.1 Candidatus Bathyarchaeota archaeon | reverse complement strand
TAAACATAGAAAAGGCTAACCTAGAAGAACTCAGAAGAAAATATCCAGAAGCATTTCAAAGGGAGATTCATCCACATTACGGTCCATACATATCCACATACGTTGTAGGTGAAAGTTGAAGGAGCCTTGATCCTGCCGCATCGCATGAGAGTGGTATGGCTGAAATGTAAATTGATATGTGCTGCGCCTGTCTGCAGGCTGTAACAGGATAAACTGTAAGGGAATACTTAAATCCGAAAATTGCTGAATTGAAGTGGTAAGTGTATGCTTTTTGCGAAGTCTACCCGCTAATCTCTCCTATTTCGAGTTTTGGGTTTTGGATAAAAAGGTTGAGTCCTGGGGTGTTATGGCGGAAATCAGTTTTTATGTCTATTAGTGTTGGCTTTTTAGAGCTGGCTGACTCTTCAAAGGCTCTTTTTGCTTCTTCTGCTGTTTCAACATGTATGCCTGTCCCTCCGAATGCGCTGAAAATCGTTGCGAAATCGGTTGGTTGAAGATCTGTAGCTATGAATTTTCCTCCAAACTGTCCCTTTTGGAGCTGCCATATTTGGCCATATTTGCTATCATTGAAAACTAAAACGACGACGTTTAGATGATTTTCAATTAGCGTTGGGAGATCTGCATACGACATTAATAGTCCTCCATCTCCTGCTGCTGCGAAGACGTTCTTTTCTGGATAAACAATTTTTGCGGCAATAGCTGCAGGAAGGGAAAATCCCATAGCTGAATATCCTCCAGCGCTTATCATCCCTCTAATACAATGAATTGGGTAAGTGTCTCTTATCCAGAAAGTGCTCAGTCCTGAGTCGACGGTTAAAATTGAATCTTTATCTAGTGCTGATCTTAAAATTTTAACCACCACGCCTGGATGCAAAGGCTTATCGTTCCAGTGTTTTTCAACCTCGCTGCTTATTTTTTCATATACCTCTCTTTTTATCTGGGAGATTTGTTTCAGTAAAAGTTCCTCAGCCTCCCGCTGCGGTAAGGCTTTTAATTTTTCAATAAGAGATTTCAGGGTTTCCTTTAAATTTCCAACTATAACCTTATCGCAGTAATCGCTGGAAGCTAGGTTGTTTTCCACAGCTATGCTTATGCGTCCTAATTGGCGTGGTGTCTTTAAAAACTCTGCCTCAACGCTTCCAAATCTTATACCTATGCTTAATATCAAGTCAGCAGAGTTCAAAGCGTGAAAGGCTGCGGGATGTGTGAATCCTCCGGCGAATCCTGCATACAGAGGATGGTCGTGGGGAACAACCACTTCATCGCCGTCTCTTCTGCCATGCACAATTAAAGGAGCGCGTAAAACTTCACAGAGTTCTATAAGTTCCTCTTCACATTGATATCTAGACGCGTCTTTACCTGCATATATAACAAGCCTTTTAGACTTTAAAAGCCTATTAACTGTTTCATCATCAATTTTTCCAGGTTCACGCCATCTTTTAGGCTTTGATATTTGATGTAACGTGCTTTCATATTCAGCCTTCATAACGTCGATTGGTATGCTTAAATGAACAGGTCCCATTCTACCCCTTGTTGAAATTTCATATGCATTTATTAGTGCTGGAGCCACATCAGCAACGTTTTTTACACGTGTAGCCCATTTTGTCACCGGTTTAAAAACGTCAACGAGGAAATCGTCATAATTCAAACCGTGAAGAGACTCTTTATATGCTCGGGTTGGAATATCGCCGCTTAAATGAATTAGGGGAGAAGCACTTGCATATGATTGAGCTATGGCGGTAACGCAATTAGTGGCTCCTGGACCTGCAGTGGTTAAGAGAATGCCGGGTTCGCCTGTTAACCTCCCATAAACATCAGCCATAACTCCGGCATTAGCTTCAAGCTTTGCAGAAATATGCTTTATCTCACCGTGGTTTAAGAGGGCACGGTATATGTCCAAGTTGTGAACTCCGGGTATCCCGAAAACATAACTGCATCCGAGCTTTGAAAGAGTCTCTACAATAATTTCCCCGCAGTTCATTTTGTATATCCCGCCGAATATTAAGCGATTTTAAGGCGAGCTTCTTGTTACATGGGGAGCATTTATATTTTTCCATTGGGAGCAATAAGTCTAACTTAGTTAATAGTTTAATTCAAATGGTCCGCTAAAATTTTTATCTGCTTATTTCGATATGAAAAATGCTTAAATACGCCTGTAACCCAAAGTATTCAGGGATTTAAATGATTTCGGGTTGGGAATGGATAATCATATTGCTTGCTGTTGTTGTAATACTGATCTGGGGGCCGTCGAAGATTCCTGAGCTTGCTAAAGGACTTGGCAGAGCTAGGGCTGAGTTTGAAAGGGCTTCTAAGGAATATGTCTACGAGACTCCTAAAACTGAGACAGTTACACGTTCCTCTGATGAGGACATGATAATACTAATAGCCAAAGGTTTAGGGGTTGCCACTGAAGGAAAAACTAAGGATGAAATATTTCGAGAAATCATTGCAAATATCAAAGCAATAAAGTCAGAGGCAAAAGCCTAGGCGAACTCGAGAGTTCGAAAGGTGCTGGAGGGGTGTCTAAAGATAGGTCGATGAGCTTTTGGGAGCATATAGAAGAGCTTATTAGAAGACTTAAAGTGGTTCTTTACGCGCTTGTGATTTCAACAGTTGCAATGATGGTTTTGCCTGCTAACATTTTTTATCTTAATCAACCTGGCCTTTATGAACCTTTAATCGCCCTAATTTTGAGGGCGGTGAGAGATCATGTTCTTCCCTCAGGCGTAAAATTAGTTGGAATGGAGCTTGTGGCTCCTATTGAGCTTTATCTAATAGCCTCCTTTTTTTTCGGGCTTGCCATAACAGCGCCCATCTTGGCTTATGAGATCTTCAGGTTTATAGATCCTGCACTATATCCTCACGAGAGAAGAGAAATATACCCTTTCTTAACATCCTTTGTAGTTCTGTTTGTAATAGGCCTAGTCTTCGGTTACCTCGTTCTAGTCCCTTACGGTTTAGCTGCCCTTATACCGTTCTTCCAAATTACAGGGGCAGAGTTGTACATTTCCGTCACCAGTTTTTACTACTTTGTCTTCTTTCTAACTTTAATGACTGGACTGATGTTCACATTCCCAGTTTTCCTAACTCTGCTCGTAAAGTACGGAATCCTCCAGACTCAACTTTTGACAAAGAATAGAAGGTATGTGTATGTGGCATTTCTAATTCTGGTTTTTTTAGTAACCCCTGGTGAAGGGGGACTGGCAAATTTCATGCTCCTTATCGTTATGATTGCACTCCTAGAATCCGGAATTTTATTTGCAAAACGCTATGAAAAGAAAGGAGAAGTTAGACGTCCACAATGGTTTGCAGAAGAACCAAAATGCAAATTTTGCATGAAGAACATTCCCGCAAACAAAACTTTCTGCCCTAATTGCGGGAAGTCCCAGAAATAAGATTATGAGAGGTTATTCTGTAGATGTTCCAGCTAAATTGACTACTGACTTTACCTTATAGGCTACTTCACAAATGATATTCAATGTTTTTAGATGGGAAAAGTGAAAAGCTTTTATGTAGAAAATTCTAATTTGAAATGGGGCGATTTAGAATGTCCGAGGGAAGTTCTGAAACGAAAATGACGCGAAGGGATGCGTTAAAAGTTGCCGGTGGACTTGTGGTCGGTGGCGTTGTAGGTGGCTTAGCTGGCTATCTTGCGGCACC
>JBBITX010000094.1:0-3704 GCA_037440545.1 Candidatus Bathyarchaeota archaeon | reverse complement strand
TCTTAACCTTAAAAAAACCTCAAAACTCAGCTTTTCTAGGCTTATGCCAGGATGATTTTTTCCAGATAAAACGCCCTTGAGTATTTGAGTCCAAGTTTGCATGTCAGTCCTAACGTCGTATAATTTTGATCCCTCAACCGTCATGTGTAATGGAGGGTTCGGAGGACCGTTTAGTATGGCATGGAAAACCACATTTTTCCTGATGGAATGAGAGAGGAAAAGGCTGGCCAATATGCATTCATAAACTATATCTAATCGTCCTGCATCATGCAAATTAGACCAATTTGAATCCGTCCTTCCAACCCGAGAGTACAAGAGAAACTCACGCATACTTTTTCCCAAAATAAAACATTATTTCAAAGCTATTTCCCTTTTGCATTTTAAATAAGGGTTAGCTTCTTCGAAAATAATTAACTTTGTAGCTTAAAGTTTGACTATTATTTTGAAAGCCTAAAATTTTGGTTAAGCCTTCCATCTGGCTTCTACTTTTCAATGGAGGTTTTCGCACACGGTTCCTTTGGAGGTGTGTTTATAAACATTTATGTCATTTTCATTTAGCTTGGTGATTAAATTGGTTGAAGAAAGGTATTATTCGTTTTGTGATGCTTGCAATCAAATGCCTATGTGTGGCATGCGGTTTCACGTTGAAAATAACATGGTTGTGAGGGTTGACGATTGGCCTAACTTTCCAAACTCTCCATTATGCATTAAAGGTTATGCTACTCGACAGCTTCATCGTCACCCAAATAGGCTGCTTTATCCTGTTAAGAGAACTAATCCTAAAGGCTCTAAGGATCCAGATTGGGTTAGAATTTCATGGGATGAAGCCTATTCTCTTATAGCTTATAAGCTTAGGGAAATTAGGGAGAGATATGGCTCTGAATCTGTTGTTTTCTTTGTAGGTAACCCTAAGGAGCCGCGGGCAGCTGTTCAAAGGTTATGCTACACTTTCGGTTCACCGAATTATGCAACAGAGAGTTCTACATGTAGGAAGGCTGCCGAGTTAGCAGAACTGTTGACTTTAGGCTTTCCAACTTTAGGCAGTTCTCCAACTTCAAAGTCTAAATCATGTGTTATTTGGGGATCCAATCCTGCCTGGTCTCATCCTGAATTATGGGATGGACTTGTGAAGGCTAAAGAAAGACGAGTTAAATTTATTGTTGTAGATCCTAGGAAAACGCCTACTGTAGAGAGTCTAGCCGACATGCATTTGCAGCTGCGACCTGCAACAGACGGCGCCCTCGCATTGGCAATTATAAATGTTATGATAAGGGAAGGGCTTTACGATGCAAGTTTTGTTGAAAAATGGGTTTTCGGATTTGAAGAGCTGAAAAATTATGTTAAAAAATTCACCCCTGAAAAAGTTGAAAGAATAACGTGGGTTTCTTCTGATAATATAGTAGAAGCTGCACACATGATGGCTAGAAACAAACCTGTTACATTTCTACTTAGCGCTTCAGGAACAACTCATAACAGCAATGGAGTTCAAAACCATAGGGCGATACTTTCACTTATTGCTTTAACAGGCTGTATTGACATCCCCGGAGGCATAACGGTTCCTACATATCCTTTAATTCCAAACTGGAGCATTGGAAGCTCAGATTTCTGCAAAAGGGATGATGTTCTTCCCATGATCCAAAATAAAAGGCTAGACCTCCAATTTTTCCCTGTCTGGACCAAACACATATTTGAAGTTCAGATTAATCAATTGCCCGAGTACATTAAGTCCGGTAAGGTGAAGGCCATGATCATGTGGGGGGTCAACACGATGATGTGGCCTCAGACGCATGAGTACCAAGAAGCCATTAGAAGCTTAGAATTCTCAGTTGCCATAGACATGTTCTACAGGCCTTGGACGCACGATTACGTAGATCTCGTATTGCCAGCCGCAACATGCTTCGAAAGGAAGGCTCCATTCGCCTTCTTCGGCAGAAAGGTTTATGGCAGGAAGGTTTTACCTCCCCTAGGAGAGTGCAGGGAGGATTGGCAAATAGCCTTCGACATAGGCGTAAGGCTTGGATATGGCGAGGAGTTCTGGAAAGGAAACATTGAGGAAGGGCTTAACTACATACTGAAAGACTTTGGAATAACTTTAAAAGATTTAGAGGAAAATTTGGAGGAAGGCGTGGAATTGCCTGCGCCTGGACCAGAGGTTTATAAAAAATATGAGGTTGGCAAACTCAGAGCTGACGGCAAACCCGGCTTTCCAACCCCCACAGGAAAAGTGGAAGTGTACTCCATAACCCTGAAAGAAAATGGGTTTAATCCCCTACCCGAATTTAAGATGCCCATGGAACCAAACGAAGAGTATCCCTTAATACTTATAACAGGTAGTAGAGTCCCATACTACACCCACAGTAGAAGAGACATACTCGTAGAGTCTATGCCAAATCCAACAGTAAACATTCACCCACAAGACGCAGCTAAAAGAGGCATAGAAAACGGAGACGAAGTTTATGTAACTTCACCATGGGGCAAAATAAAAGTTAAAGCCTACATAACGCCTATAATGCTTCCCGGAGTTGTAGACATATTACACGGATGGGCTGAAGCAAACGTTAACGAGTTAATACCGAGAAAATGGGATCCAATTTCAGGTTTTCCACCCTTTAAAGAGTGCATATGCGAAGTTAGAAAAGTTCAAAATTAAACATTAATTCAGCTTATTCTTGATAATACGAGCCTCGGGCGGGATTTGAACCCGCGACCACCGCCTCATTGGGGCATAAGCCATACCAAGGCGATGCCCCACCAGGCTAGGCTACCGAGGCACAAGCATAAATATGTAATTATTTTTTAAAGGGTTTCGCATAAAAACGAACAACAAATAGTTTATTATTCAGAGGCTTTATGCAAATATTGCAGATAAAAGCGGGGGTCGCCAAGCCTGGTCAAAGGCGCAAGGCTTAGGACCTTGTCCCGCAGGGGTTCGTGGGTTCAAATCCCACCCCCCGCACCAATTTACTAGTAAATTATAAATATGTGAGCGTTGTCAGCCTTTTATGAGTATCTTGCTTTTGAAGGCATAGTTAACGCGAACATCGTGCTTCCCTTTAGGAAGAGGTATTTGAGGCGGTATAAGAACGGGTTTAACGACCCAGAAAGAAGGCTTCTCAACATAGAGGAGATGAGCAGGCTTGTCAATTCAATTTTAGATCCGAGGGATAAGGCCGTAGCGGTGTTGTTGGCGAAGACGGGCATAAGAAGGTGAACTTTTGAGGCTTGATGTGGAGACACGAAGACCCTCTTCCGCCAGTTCACATGTGGACGACTCCTCAACTGACAAAACCTCTCATTCCTAACAAAAATGGAGGTTTTTGATCTTTTACGATCCACATGAAAGGGCTCAAACCCGCGAAGGTTACTAAAAACTCCGTTTAGAGGGTAAAGTGGAAGAAGTGGGAGCCTTACAAGCGCAATGGCAACCTTCTTTTAACAGCAACTAATAGAAAATTCAAGTGAATGTGTTAGACGTATTATATAAAGCATCGAGAATTAGCTGGTAAAATTTAAATCTCGCCCTTTTGTTTCAAGAGTGCAATGATGATCAAGTGTGACTCGTGTCTGTGGAAGTATATGCTGTCGTGGCATTTATAAAGTACTTGATTGCAGAAGGTGGTTAAAGCGCAAGGAGTGAAGCATAATTATTGAAGTTAAGGAGGTAGGCAAACGTTTATCGAGCTGGTTATAGCCTTCGTTTTAAT
>JBBITX010000093.1:0-3800 GCA_037440545.1 Candidatus Bathyarchaeota archaeon | reverse complement strand
AAAGTCTCAGGAACCTTAAGATCCCTTCGTGAAAAACAAAATTTTAAATAAAATTCAATTTTAAACACAAACCCTATGCGCAGTATTTGGGAAAGTTACTTATATCAGAGAAAGTTGGGTGAAAGTTTAAATGCCATATATTAAACCGGAAAAAAGATTGGAACTGGACAAGATTGTAAACCAGATTTTAAGTTATTTTGAAAAGGTTGAAGATAAGGATAGGGATGGACAGCTAAACTATTTATTCACTAAAACATTAAAAGGCCTTTACAAGCCTTCATATTTCAACTTTGAAAGAATCATGGGCTTGCTAGCATGCATTCAACAAGAGTTTTACAGGAGATGGATAAGCCCATATGAAGATTCAAAAATGAGGGAGCATGGAGACATTTAAGCTGCCCAATAAACGTCATGTTGTTCAATAAAGAAGCAACCTTCTGAACAAGGGACTGCTTTTCCTGGTCTTAAACCACCCCTCCTCCAGGTAGGCTTAAGGTTTCCCCATCAATTTCAAAATTTTCAAGTTTAACCCTTTTCACTTCAACTTTAAGTCTAGGCCTTCAATGGAAGGCTTCTTTAAAGCTTATAAGGGCTTCTGGTCCTGGTAAACCATGAAGCAGCAAAGATTTTATCTGTGTGTGTTAAAGTTTTAGATTTAGGGGATGAAGAAGCCGTCCCAGTCTGAACGCTACATGAGGAGCCTATAACGGTCAGACCCCTAAAATCTAAGGGCGCTTTCTCTCTTCCTTTTCCTATTCAGCCCGAAGGCCAAAGCTAAAATCATCCCTGTGATAAATCCTCCTATGTGAGCCCAGTAGGCGACTCCTCCGGCAATATCGAAGATTCCGTAGAACCATTGAAGGGCAAACCAGATGGCGAGAAATAAAAGCGCTGGAACGGGCATTATAAAATAGCCTGTTAAAGTCAAGATTCTCGCGTTGGGGAAGAGGACAAGATAGGCGCCTAAAACTCCTGATATAGCCCCTGAGGCCCCTACAACTCCAATGGTCAGTTCGTAGTGTACATTTAAATCTGGTAAAACGTTTATCATTGGCGGAAAAACTATGCTTAAAATATGTGTGAAAGCTGCAGCTAAACCTGAAACAATGTAGAAGGTAATGTAGCCGCCGTGTCCAAATACGTCTTCCACATTGTCTCCGAAAATGTATAGGAAAAGCATGTTCCCCAATAGGTGAATCCAGTTGGCATGCATAAACATAGAAGTTATCAATGTGTGAAGCCTCTGCATGTGGACAACTTCCAGTGGAATCATTGTGAATTCATGTTCAATTATGCCTGCAAAAGCCTGGGAAAGAAAAATCTTCCTTGAAGAAAGCCAATAAACAGTGAATATGAGGATGTTACAAATTAGCAGTAAACGATTTACATGGGGAGTTTTTAAGGGACGGTTAAAATCTTTTATTGGAATCATGGTTTTCACTAAGAATATTTCAGCGTTCAAACTAAATAAGCCATACTTACCAATCCATTATTTTTAAGGCTTAAATGGAAATTGCTGCGCTTAATTTTAAAGAAGGGTGGTTGTTGCGGTTTTATTCTGGTATTCAAGAATGTTATATGCATACTGCGGCTGCGTATGCGCTTCTTATTGCTTTTTGTATGTTGCCCTTTGTTTGTGCGCAGTCTCCGACTATGTGGAATTTGACTCCTGCCTCAGCTAGTTCTTTTGTAAGCTTGAATGTTTCTTCTGTTTTAGGCTTCATTCCAACAGACATAACTACCGTGTCTGCTTCAATTTTGTGTTCTGTTTTGTTCTTGTCTACGTATGTAACTGCGTTTTCACTTATGTTTGTGCAGCGGGCGTTAAGGATGTATTTTAGGTTTTTCTGTTTTTCAACTGCTTCTAGTAATATTAGGCTGTAGTGGAGAGGAGCTGCTTCAGGCGCTAGTTTATCCAGCATTTCAATTATTGTTACTTTGCGGCCTTTTTGAGCTAGGTGTAAACCTGTTTCAACTCCAACTTCTCCCCCTCCTATAATTACCGTGTTTTCGGCAACATTGTGTTCTTTGCCGTAGACTTCCACTGCGGATATTACGTTCTTTCCATGGATGCCTGGAATGGGCGGGGTTATGGGTTCAGATCCTATGGCTATTATTGCCACATCAAATCCTTCATCTAAGAGCGTTTTGGCTGTTGCTTCTTTATTTAAGTGGACTTCCACATTTGATCTTTCAATTTTTCGGATTAGGTAGTCTTTGTAGTTCTTAACAGGCCATTTGAATGAAACGTAATCCGTTGACTTGAGCAGGCCGCCCAAAGAGTTGCTTTTCTCGTATAGCGTTACTTCATGTCCCCTTTCATCAGCTATTATTGCTGCCATCATGCCTGCTGGCCCGCCGCCCACAACGGCAACTCTCCTCTTAAGGGTTGGGGGCTTAACCATCCTGTCGATGAGGTGTTCCATTCCCCAGGTGGGGTTGACGGAGCAAACGCTTATCCAAGGGTCAGATGGGCTGCTTCTTAGGCATTTGTTGCATCTTATGCATGGAACTATGTCTTCAACTCTTCCTTCATAAACCTTTGTTCCGAAGTCTGGGTTGCTTATCCACCCCCTTGCCATTGCAATCAGGTCAGCCTTACCTGAAGCAAGTGCTTCCTCGCAGTAATCAGGGTGGGTGAAGCCGCTGGTTAAAACCACAGCAACTTTAGCTTCGCTCTTCTTAACAGCCTCTCCCATAAACGCCCATGGAGTAGGCTCAGAAGATTGAAATCCTGTCGGCTGGTTTAACTCAATATCCCATGGCCGCAGCTGAAGCATGTCTATGCGTCCTTCAGCCATCCTTGCAAACTTGGCGGTGTCCTCCAGCGTCCAGTATGGCGGATCGTAACCAGTTATACTTGCCTCAATTAGGAAGCTGCTTCCACATTCCCTTTTAATACGTTCACAAACCATTAATGGGAAGCGGGCTCGATTCTCCAATGAACCGCCGAATTCATCTTTCCTCTTGTTGGTGCGTGGAGAAAGAAACCTACCCATAAGGGTCAGCCTATAAGCCATATGCACATATGCTCCGTCAAAACCGCAGCTCTTAGCCAAAAGAGCCAATGAAACCGTTTCCTCGGCAATTTCTTCTAACATTTCAGCATCCAGCTCCATGCCATTACCTGGAAAAACCGTTAATCCCCTCTTAGGAGGCCCTAACCCTACAGGTGGAATCCCGGGGCTTACGTCATAGCCGAAAGGCACAGGTGGAAGTATCATCATGGATGCCTTTGCACCGTAAAAATGAATAGTTTCAGTCAGCATGGAAACATGATGTTGAACTAGGCTGTCGTAAATGTCGAAACTCATACGATGACCTTGAAACATGTCTCTCGTCAAACCTCGAACACTTTCAGGCGGCCCTGGAAGCATATCAGCGGGTTTAACAGTGACCAAAGCCGCACCGCCCTTAGCCTTGTTAATATGATGCATAATTATGGCCTCTGAAGGGTAGGGTTCAGGACCATGCGCGAAGTCAGGCTGGGCTGGCGTAGTAATCATTCTATTCCTCAGAACAACACTTCCCAATTTTATAGGCGACAATAAATTAGGATATTTCAGCGACAAATAATCACCTTTCCATCATCTTTTGCCACGGCTTATTAAACTTTTCATATGACGTTTAAAAAGGTTTAAAATTTACACTAATAACGCCGACTTCAACATTGCTCCACTTTTTAGATATCCATAAGAATACAGGTAATTAACAGATGCCTTCCACGGAAGATTTAGAAGATTCAATGGGCCGGGCCGGATTTGAACCGGCGACCTTTCGGTTATCAGCCGAACGCTCCA
>JBBITX010000092.1:0-3846 GCA_037440545.1 Candidatus Bathyarchaeota archaeon | reverse complement strand
TTGAGAAGGTTTAGGCTTTTCCATGTTTAAGTTTAACTGAAATTTGTCTTCTCTAGGATGTTTACCGGAGAAAAAGGCGACATTGTGTTTTAAGCTTCATGTTTGCAGTGCCTGTGCCTTAAGCCATGAGCAGGCTTGATATGCTTTGCTTGTTCTCTGAAAAAGGATTTTTCTAACGCTTAAGACGAAACTGTGCTGGATGGGTGGAGAAGTTCTGTTTGAAATTGTTGGAGGCAAGCTAACCTTAATATAGCGATTGAGGCTAGTAGATGCTTATGGTTTGGAGTTTCGAGTTTGATGAAGCCTAAAATAGTTTTCTCTGAGAAATGTTTAGAGTATGGGTCTTGGCATATTGAAGGTCCTGGAAGGGTTAGGCGGGCGTATGAAATCTTAAGGGATAGAGGCTATGAATTTGTAGAGCCTAAACCTGCAGGAGAAGAAGACTTATTGAAAGTCCATGACGCCTCATACATTGAGATGCTTAAGAGGGGTGAAATAGAAGATCCTGACACTCCAGCTTATGAAAACATTTACGAGTATGCTAGGCTTTCAGCTGGGGGTGCAATAATGGCTGCGGATTTGAACGGATTCTCCCTTATGCGTCCACCTGGACATCATGCTGGAAGAAGGGGGGCTGCCTTAGGCGCTTACACTAGGGGATTCTGCTACATAAACAATATAGCTGTAGCCGTGAAACATCTGGACAAGCCAACTTTAATTTTGGATATAGATGGACATCATGGAAATGGAACTCAGGAAATATTCATGGGAGACGACAAGGTGGTCTACATATCCCTGCATAGACACCCACACTATCCTGGAACGGGCTATTATTCTGAGAAAAACTGCATAAACTATCCGTTAGCGGCTGACTGTGGAGAGGAATTATACCTGAAAGCTTTGAGGGAAGCCCTTAAAAGGGTTGAAACACGAAAATTTGAAGTTATAGCTGTTTCAGCAGGATTTGACGCCTACGACGGAGACTTAGCCTCTCTAGCATTAACTGAGAAAACCTACGCGGAAATAGGCAGAATCCTTGCAGCGCTTAAAAAACCAGTCTTCTTCGTGTTAGAAGGAGGATATATAGGTGAAAACATTGGAAAAGCCATAGATACAATGCTTAAGGCTTTAAGCTGATGAGCAAGTAGTATGTTAAATAGGCAGCATATCTGCACACCTGCGTCCATTTCAACTTGCTTTCTTGAAAACTAGCGGGTATTAGCAAGGCGTCTTTTGAAAGGAGAAAGATTTTCGCATAATACTTTCATTATGTAGGCTGAGAATGCTAGTATTTCGTTGAATGTTAGTTTTGATTTTCCACTTTTCCTGTTTGTGAAGGTTATTGGCACCTCTGTTATTTTTGAGTTTTGCAGTTTTGCCTGTCTTATTGTTTCCAGTTGGATTTCATATGTTTGGCTGTGGAGATGTTTTATAGCATTTTGCACGTAGCTTTTTGAGTAGCATCTGAAGCCGCTTGTAAAGTCGTTTACAGGTGTTTTAAGGATTAAGCGGGCTATTTTGTTGGCTGTTTTGCTTATCAATAGTCTATTAATTTTCCAGCCTTCAACGTTTCCTCCTTTGCAGTATCGGCTTCCAACGACGATGTGGTATCCTTCCTCTGCTTTTCTTAAAAGTTTTGGCATGTCTTTGGGGTTGTGAGAGTAGTCAGCGTCCATGGTTATTATGTATTTTATGGCATTTTCTCGCTGGGAAAGCAGTAGTTTAAAACCGTCAGTTATGGCTGTTCCAAGCCCCATTTTTTGAGGTCTTGTTAGGAGAATTATGTTTTTATGTTTCTTCTGTAGATTTTTTACTATTTCACTCGTCCCATCTGGGCTTGAGTCGTCTATAACAAGGATTTCTGGGTTTGGTAAGGTTTTCTGGATGTCAAGGATTATTTTTGCTATGTTCTCTGCTTCACAGTAGGTGGGGAGAATTACAGCTACTTCCGAAGGATCTCCGCAAGCGCCATTTGAAGCTTCCATTTTATTTCATCTAGAGATGAATGTTATTTTCTTGTGACTTGATATATGAAGCTTTCGTAGAAACTTTCAAAGTGTGAAGCTCCTGTAAGTCTATTCGATTGCAATTTTAATGTGCGGTTTTTATTTGAAAATTGGAAAATGGCGATTATGTGTCTTAAAAATTTAAAAATTTAAGTTGAGGCATTTGAATGGGGTTCAAGCTTAAGCGTTGGCAATGCCTTTTTAAAGTCTTGAGGTTTAGGCCCTCAGCTTGAAAGTTAGATTTTTGGGATACATAAATTTTATATCCGAAGCTTTAAAATATGTGATCAAACGCGATAAGGGCTAAATCAAAATGAGGTTTAATGTTAAGGGTTTAGATGGTATTCGAGTGCAGTTACATCATGTTTCCAATCAGTTTTTTTCGTGCTTTATTGTATTTTGTTTTTTGTTTTTAGGAGTTTCCCCACGTTTCATAAATGAAAAAGGATGTGGGGGTTAAAATTTTGAATGGAGTTGACGTATCTCTAATTTTGTGCGCTTATAACGAGGCTGATGTCATAGTGGATGCCGTCAAACGCGTTGAGAGGGTTTTAGATTGCACGGGTTTAGATTATGAGATTGTGGTTGTTGACGATGGCAGTTCTGACGGCACTCTGAAAAGGGTTTTAGATTATAAGAATGCCGATTGTAATGGTGATCGATTAAAAGTTGTAGGTTACGGGAGGAACATGGGTAAAGGCAACGCCATAATGGTTGGTTTTAAGCATTCTAGGGGCGATTTAGTAGTTTTTATGGACGGAGATCTAGATGTTAATCCCAGTTATATCCCTGAATACATTGAGGCTTTAAAAGATAACGACGTCGTGATTGGATGTAAATGGCATCGTAACTCATATGTCAAGATGAATTTTAAGAGGAAATTTCTAAGCTTCGGCTTTAACATTTTCTCAAGGATTTTAACTGGAATAAAGCTGAGGGACACGCAGACGGGTTTGAAGGGTTTTAGGAGATATGTCTTAGAGGAAATTTCTTCAAGGCTTGTGGTTAAGCGTTACGCCTTTGACCTTGAGTTAATGGCCATGTGTAACCACTGCGGCTATAAAATTGCAGAGATGCCTGTAGATGTCAGCATTAACCAGACAGCCCATTTGAAGGAGATATTCCGGATGGCGTTGGATACGATTAAGGTTGCTTATAGGCTGAGAGTTTTAAGGTTACACATGTTCAAATAATAATAAATAAATTGATGGGTACATTAATTTCCGCTTACTTGGTGTAACTGTCTAATGGAAAGCCTGAAAATTTTAATTTTTAACTGGAGGTGCTGGCTTAACCCGGAGATGGGAGGGGCTGAAATTTTCACAAGGGAGGTGGCTAAGCGTTGGGCTAGATGGGGCCATGAAGTCACCTTGTTCACATCAAAGTTTTTGGGTTGCAGAGAAAAGGAGGAAGTTGACGGTGTAAGGATTTTTAGGGATGGAGGTAAGTTAGCCGTCTATTTTAAGGCAAAACAGCATTATAAAAAACGTTTCGCTAAAGAAGGTTTCGACGTGGTCGTTGATGAGATTAACACAAGGCCTTTCATGACTCCTAAGTTTGCTAAGAACGGGGAGAAGGTTGTGGGTTTAATCCATCAGCTTGCCAGGGAATATTGGTTCTATGAAACGCCCTTCCCCCTAAACTACTTTGGATACTACATTTTAGAGGGGTTGTGGCTGAAAAATTATATGGATGTTCCAATGGTGACTGTGTCTGAAAGTACACGTGTAGACCTTATTAATATGGGCTTTGAAAATGTTTCTGTTGTTGGAGAAGGTTTAAACTTTAAGCCGATAAAAAGGGTTGATGAAAAGCATGGCTCCCCAATAATAGTTTTTGT
>JBBITX010000091.1:0-3896 GCA_037440545.1 Candidatus Bathyarchaeota archaeon | reverse complement strand
GGAATGCATGGGGCGTTGTCGCAGTGGTTGCAGAGTGTAGGTATATATGAAACCCTGACTTTAGGGTAGACACCCCTCTCCCTTTCAAAAATCTTCAGCCAGAAATGGCCTGTTTGGGGTTGAGGCTTAGCGTAGGGTGTCCAGTCATTTCCCATATGCTCGTCCTTGCATGCTATTTGACAGAAGTAACAACCGTTACAAATGGAAAGGTCAACAATAAACATCTTCATTTTCCACACCTACATGTGAATCATAATATAAGCCGGCTTCCCTATGATATGCCTTCTGAAAGGCTTGAGGATACCTACTCTTCAATTCCTCCAAATCTGTTTTCTCAACATTTACCAAGTATCCGCTGACAACCATGCCTGCAGCATTCTTAGATGTCGTCTTATCTGGAGCTATAAGATCAATGGCTCCTCCCCTGTCAATTTTATCTTCCAATGATATTATGTCAGCTCTCGCTCCATGATCAATGTAAACCGCACCGGGCATTATTCGATTAGTTATATATGCTCCACCCAATACGGAGCCCCTTTCGTTATATATTTTGACGATGTCTCCTGTTTTTACTTCAAGTTTTTCGGCGTCGACGGGGTTTATCCACACGGGCTCGTATAAGTATCCGTCTGGGCCTTTGACTTTACATGTAGGTATCTCTCGGAACCATACGGCGTCGTCGAGTTGGGCGTGCATTCTCCATCTGGGATGGTTTGAAATGAGTAGAAATGGGTATTTTTCGGCTCTTTGATGTTGGAGGCTTTCTTGGTGTGATTCTCCGTATGGAATGTAGTGGGGTACTGGAGGACGTTCAACATCTTCCGGAAAGTGTTTAGCCAACCTTTCTGAGTAAAATTCAATTTTTCCGGAAGGTGTTTGTAGTGGGTTGTTGTCTGGGTCTTCGTAGAACTTTCTTAATCCTGGCTTATGCTTTTTCCACTCCGGATCTGTGGGTACAAGCCAGTATCCCTTCTCTTTGAGTTCTTCGAAGCTGATGTATTGGGCTGCTCCTGAAACTTCAAAGGCCTCTCTTATGGCGTCCTCGGTAGTTTTTCCTCCTGTAAGCTCTTCATATAAGCCTTTAAACTCCTCTGGATATTTCTCCTCAAGCCTTTTAGCTATCATAAGTATGATTTCGCGGTCACTTTTAGACTCGCCTATAGGCTCTATGCATTTTCCTTCATAAACAATGGCGAAGTGCTGTTTTGTCGACCATGCAGACCCTATTATCCCTATATCCTCCTCTTCAAATTTTGTTGTTACGGGTAAGATTATATCTGCAAAGAGACAGTCGTTTTCAAGCCACGGGTGCTGCGCCAAGATAAACTCTATATTCGGGCTTCTATAGGCTTCTATAATTTTGTATCCTCTATTCCAACATGTTATTAGGCATCCGTCTTCATTCCATATCATATGAACCTCAGGCAAGCCATCCGCAGGATACTTGTACTTTATGAACTGTTCCTCCACTGGCATTCGAGACTGGCAAATCCCATAAAACTCTATTGGCGGGTTTAGAATTGCTTCATGGACCAAAGTTTTTGGGATAAACTGCTTTAACACTTCTTTATACCATTCTTTAAGTTTCTCATATGGGAGGAACCAGAGACGCGAGTATACCCCGCCTAAAACAGAACTGTAAATGAAAGGCGCAAACAAAGGTTTAGGAAAAGGTGTATCTGTGCCACAGCAGGAGCTATTGTGAAACTGGTGAACTCCTGGTTTTCCAACACCTTGCATGGCGAGCAACGCCACTTCTATCCGTGCAGGCTCGGTGGCGTATGGCCCCCTAATGTATGGCCCTCCAAATATGTGCATAATTGATGTTCGTTTAGAAGCCCACAACCTTGCCAACGCCTTTATTATTCTTGCGGGTACTCCTGTTATTTCCTCAGCCCATTTGGGCGTTTTTGGGACGCCGTCTTCTCTTCCTAGAACGTAGTCTCTGAATTTTTCGAAGCCGACTGTATGCGTTTCTAAATAATCTTTATCGTAAGTTTCTTCCGTGATCCAAACGTAGGCTATTGCAAGCTGCAGGGCAGCGTCCGTGTTGGGCCTTATCGGTATCCATTTATCAGCGTGAACCGCAGCGGCATAGTTCAAGTCTGGACAAATAAATATCTGTTTTATGCCAACATCTCTAAACCAGAAACCCCAGACACTCAGCCCTTGATCCCCAAATCCCCAAGTGGTGGTTTCATAGTCGCATCCCCAGCACAAGAGAACATTGGTGTTTTCTAAGATGTCGGGCAAGAGGTTTATCTGTGGGCGTTGTAAGCCGTCTGGCTCCATTCCCCACATGTGTTTTGAACCCCACCACCATCCCTCCCAACTGTCAGGGTTTCTAACAGCCCAAGTGCATCCGCCTAGAAGAACCAGAAGCTCCGTTATTGTTCCATGCATTCCCTGCACGAATTTTGTCTGCTGATGTCCATCTGCAAGGGCTAATATCGCATATGTTGAACCATATTTATCCCTTACCCTCTTTATTTCGTCGGCTATTATGTCGAGAGCCTCATCCCAGGATATTCTAACATAGCCTGTTTTTCCTCTGTTTTCCGGATGCCTATCTCCATTCGGATCCCAATCAATCCTCTTCAAAGGATACCTAACCCTGTTAGGAGAATAAACGCGATTCTTATAAACTAAGGCGAATGGAGCTGCCAGCTCCTTCATCTTGGATTCGAACGTTTTACCGCGGGCATCAACCTTCCATCGTACGCTTTCAAGCTCTTGAAGCGTATACTTCTCATCGTAATGCGCTGGTTTGATCCTCACTATCCTACCATCTTCAACATCAACCCTTACAAGGTTACCTCCTTGAGCGACCCCGCACAGCCCAAGGAGCTTATAATACGAGTTTGCTTCACGTTCTCCCCCATCTGCTGCAGAAGCGGGTTTAATCAATGTCTCCTGTGTAAGCCCTTCAAATGATGCACCGTTAAAGCAAATACCGGTTTGACTAGTTAATTTATCCACTGTATTTTTTTCAGCCTTTACAAACTCTTCAGTTATGCAAGATATAATCTTATAAAAGTCGGTTACAGCTTTCTCTGAGACGTTTTTGGTGAGCTTGGGAACCCAAACTGCAAGATGGTTGTATAGGAAATCTTTCTGAGCATCCAAATATTTTTTCCCTTCATATTCTTTTCCTGTGGCAAAAGCTTCAATGCTTTTGCGGCATAGGTAGGCCATGAACTGAAGCTCAACAGCTATGTGATCTTCGGGCTCAGTGTAATTCCCATTCTTTTCCACACCCATACTTCTGTAAAGGCTTAAAACCTTATCTCTAGGCTCCTGCATCAAGAGGGAGTCACGGTTTAAATATGAAGATTCAGAAGGATGAGGCAATCCTCCAAGGCCTAGAAACAGATAAGCGTAGTCCTCAGCTAATTTTGACAGGTTTTGTTCGATATCGCCTATTAACGCCTTTAAGCACTCTTCTAACTCATTGAAAGCCCCAGCAACATTCCGGTAGTCACCCCCGATTGACGATAGTAACCCTCTTGAATATTCTAATGGGCTATTTTCATCAACCATCTCTTTTAGAAGACTTTCTGTTATCTCTCTTTCATAAATTTTAGATAAGAAATTGTAGACGCTCCATCGACTTCTCATAAAATCTATTAGGTTTACCATAACAACCAACTATATATTTTGCGTGAAAAATGGTATTTGACTAAAAATATACTTAAAACTTTTGCTTTGTCCTGGAACTATGTCAACCCCTTTTAGGAGCCCCGAAAAGTCACTTTTGGGGGTGTCGTTTATCAAGCTACTCATTAATGCCCTATTGTTAGGGGTTATTCCGGCGTAACTGTGTTTTCGTTGCAGGTTAATGTTCGGCTGTCCTGCTGCCTATGGCTTTTTTAAGCTATGGAATACAAAATACGTGT
>JBBITX010000090.1:0-3940 GCA_037440545.1 Candidatus Bathyarchaeota archaeon | reverse complement strand
TGCGCTTAGAGAGCCCAAGTCTCCAAGCCTGGACCAAGCTAGCCGACAGCCCCTTAATATATTTGAAATTTTGTAATATAATTGTGTTTTAAAGGTGTTTCCCTTAACTTTTAAACTTGGATTTGTTATATTATTTTGGCTGTTGCTGGGTGGTTATAAGCTTGTCTAGTCAGTTTAGGGTTAAGGGCATTAAGGTGTTGAAGGCTGTTTCTGCAACTATTAGGTTTCAAATTTTAAACTTGCTTTATGATAAGGGTTCTCTTTCATATACTGAGTTGATGAACCTTTTGAGGATGAATCCTAGTAGGGATGCTGGGAGGTTTGCTTACCATTTAAAGTTTTTGCTTAGGGCTAATTTGGTTGAGGCTGATGTAGAGTCTAAAAGGTATAGGTTAACAGATTTGGGCAGGGTTGTGATTGAGGTTGCTGATGAAATTGAGAGGAAGGGCCTTAAGCCGGAGAAGATGCTTGTACGAACCTCCCGTTTCACTTTAGAGGAGTTTGACTCAGCTAAGATTGCGGAAAGTCTCATAAAGGAGGCTGGAACTCCAATAGATCTTGCTCAAAAAGTGGCGAAGGAAGCTGAAAAAAGGCTTATCAAGGCTAGAACAAAATATTTGACGGCTCCCCTGATAAGGGAGGTTGTAAACGCAATTTTAATCGAAAAGGGTTTGGAGGAGTATAGGCATAGGCTTACCCGTTTAGGTTTACCAGTCCACGATGTCACTTCCATATTATCAGATTTGGAGACAATTCGCGGAGCAGCATGTATATGCGAGGCAGCTGGAAGAAACGTCCTCGAAGAGTACACCCTTCTTAATGTATTGCCAAGGGACGTTGCAGACGCACATTTGTCTGGAGCATTGCATCTTCACAGTTTAGGCTACTGGATTCTGAAACCTTCAGAGGTATGGCATGATTTACGCTTTTTCATTAGAAACGGCTTAAACCTTGAAAACTTCAACTTCTCCAACCCTTCCCATCCGCCCCCTAAAGATTTAAGATCAGCCCTAAATCTAATTTTTAACGCCCTCTTACATTTTGCCAGGGAGGTTGACCAAAACCAAACAATAGAATACTTCAATGTTTTTCTATCCCCCTTCATCAGAGGAGTTGAGGAGGCAAAAGTCAAAGAAGAATTGAGAACGTTCATTATGAATGTAAGCTGTTTCATAGACTCCTCCATAGGCATTGATCTCACCATCCCAGACTTTTTAGCCGACAAAACTGCTTTTGGAGCTTCAGAAAACCATGCTAAATATGAAGATTTTGCTGAAGAAAGCTTGCGTCTAGCATCCCTTACCATTGAAATCTTAAGCGAAGAAACTGTTAAAAAACCCCTTTTAAGCCCTAAGGTTATCGTTAAAATTCGTCCTGAAACTTTCCGTAAGGAAGAAGCCAAGGAAATACTTTTGAAAGCCCATGCTGCAGCCTGCGAAGGCGGCAACATATACTTTGCAAACCTCTTTAATGATAGATTTTCAGTTTTCTCATCAACTGGATGTGTTTTAAACGCAGATGTTCTAGGCGACTGGGAAACCGACACATTACGCACAGGCATTATGGGATGTGTCACCGCCAATTTACCGCAAATCGTATATGAATGCGGTAAAAACAAGGCTAGATTTTTTGAAACGCTGGGGAAAAGGCTTGAATTGGCAATCTCAGCCTTTGAAGTCAAGTCTAAAAGCCTAAAACATGGAGGTAAAGGCCTGCTTCCAACACTTATGCATTTTTCGAACAGCGACCAGTACTTCAGAGTTGAAAACTCTGCATTTCTTATAAACATTGCAGGGCTAAAAGAGTGTGCAGAGGCCTTTTACGGAAAAAGGCTAGATGAGGATGAAGATGCAGCGATTTTAGCATTAGAGATTGCAAAATACCTTTCAGATTCAGCTTTCAAGGCTGAAAGAAGGAGGGAAAAACGCCTGCTCTTTTCAGTTCTGCCATACCCTGAAGCCATGGAGAGACTTGCAAGGCAGGACATTGAAAGATACGGTTTTGGAAGGGTTCGATTTCAAGGTACAAGGGAAAAACCCTACTACTCAACTTATGAAAAGATAGTTTTAGAGGGTGGAGGGCTACCACATAAAACCTTGGCGAATGCTGTGGAACTGCAGAGGCCCTTCAACGGTGGAAGCCTTACAGTTTTAGACCTAGGCGAGTTTAAATATGAGCCTAGCCAACTGCTCGCATTAACAAGCAGCATTATTGAAAATTACGGGGTGAGGTTCTTCACATATAATCGCAATTTAACTTATTGCATTAGCTGTAGGCGAAGCTGGTTTGGATTGCGCCACAAATGTCCTTCATGCGGGTCTGTTAGCACATTATCATTTTTTAAGCGATATGCCTAAAATGTTAAGCATAATTGTACATCGTTTACCTTATCGCTCCAAGAATTAGGGCTAGAAGCGTCATTCTTGTAACTATGCCGTTCCAAACCTGCTGAAAGTAGCGGGCATGTGGGGTTTTATCAACCTCAGCGGAGATTTCATCAACCCGGGGAAGCGGATGCATGATTATTAAATCCTTTTTAGCTTTGCCCAGAGTTTCCAAACCTATTCTGTAAGAGCCTTTAACCTTTATGTATTCTGCAGGATCTGGGAAGCGTTCCCTTTGAATTCTCGTCACATATAAAACGTCAACTATGGAAACAACCTTGTCAAGGCTTGTCTCCTCATGAACAGATATTTTCTGTTTTATTTCGTCGAGAACTTCGCGGCGCATTTTAAGAGATTCAGGAGAAACGAGATGAAGTTCAACATTGTAGTTTGATAGGGCATAAGCAAGAGAATGAACAGTTCTTCCATATCTCAAATCTCCAACAAGTGCTATTTTTAAACCATCAATTCTTTCTTTCTCCTTCAAAATTGTGTAAAGGTCGAGGAGGGCTTGGGTGGGATGTTCCTCTGCGCCGCTTCCAGCATTTATTATGGGCACCTTTGCAAATTCAGCTGCAAGCCTCGCCGCCCCTTCAAGAGGATGCCTTACAGCTATTACATCAGCATAGTTCTCAACAGTTCGAACAGTGTCCGCCAAGTTTTCTCCCTTCTTAACTGAAGCTATCTCAGCCTCGGCGAATCCAATTGTTGAACCTCCAAGCTTGTGCATGGCTGCCTCAAAGCTTAAGCGGGTACGTGTGCTAGGCTCAAAAAAAAGGGTTGCAAGGATCTTACCCTTAAGCATATCTGAACCTTTTTCGGCGAGGGGTTCAACTGCGGAGGCAACGCCTAAAACATAGTCAATTTCTTCCCTTGAGAAATCCCTTATAGAAATTACATCCCTACCCTCAAACTTCAAGCATTCATCCCCCGAGGCTAAATACTTTTACAGCCTACCCTAATACAAATTGCTGAAAGATAAAAACCTTTTATCCTTGCGTTATTATAGCCTTAAACTTGAGGGGACATATTGAGCGAGACAATGCTATATGTTTCCAAGATTAAGGATGGAACAGTAATAGACCACATAACAGGTGGACACGCACTAGATGTTGTTAAGATTTTAGGCATAACTGGAAAGGAGAAAAGAATAATTACAATTGCAATTAATGTGCCCAGTAAAAGGTTTAAAGTAAAGGACATAGTGAAGATTGAGGGAAGGGAACTTAACCCAGAAGAAGTCCATAAAATCGCCCTTCTTGCTCCCCATGCAACAATAAACATTATTCGAAATTATAATGTGGTTGATAAACAAAGGGTGAAACTTCCAACAGTAATTGAAGGAATAATTAAATGTGCAAATCCAGCTTGTATAAGCAACAGCAATGAGCCTGTTCAAACTAAATTTTACGTCATATGCGAGGAACCTCTTATTTTAAAGTGCCATTATTGCGGCTATACAATGGAGAAGGAAGACATCTTAAAACAGTTTTAGACCCTAACATTTCAGCTAAAAACCTTCAATATTTTCTAAAACCGTTTCATTTTCTAAAGCC
>JBBITX010000089.1:0-4027 GCA_037440545.1 Candidatus Bathyarchaeota archaeon | reverse complement strand
ACGAATGGCTATTCTTGACAGTTACTCGTGCACCGAATATTTTTTGTCAGCGAAAATTGCGCGAAGAAATGCCTCCACGCTGCAGAGGCATTCACCCCCTCCATTGTTTTAGCTAATATTGAAGGAAATACTTACGGGAGGGAATGATGGAAGTTGCGCTGGCTCTGGAGAACTTTCAATGGAAAGGTTGTTGGTGGAAACGAGCATTTTAAAGGGTCAAAGATAATAATTATTTGTAGGCTGAAGGTGGGAGGATTTTAAGGTGAAAGCTGTAATTTTAGCTGCTGGTGAGGGAGTTAGGCTTCATCCATTAACCTTGACTAGGCCTAAACATTTGATAAGTGTTGGTGGAAAACCAATACTTGAACATTGTTTAGAAGCTGTTAAAGCCTGCGGAATCAAAGAGGTAATATTAGTTGTCCATTTTATGGGGGAGGCCATACGAAAATTTTTCGGCTTCGGAGAGGGGTATGGATTGAATATACGGTATGTTGAGCAGGGAGCTGGCCTTGGAACTGGACATGCTTTAAGCGTTGCTGAACCTCATGTGTATGAAGACTTCTTACTTGTTTATGGCGATTTGCTTTTCTCCCCACAAGTCTTAAGCAGAGTTATTGAACTCCACATGAAAGAGAAGCCTTCAGCAACTCTTGCAGTTGTTCCTGTTGAACGTCCAGAAGACTATGGCATAGTAGAGCTTGACATTAGAGGCCTAGTTAAGAGTTTAATTGAAAAGCCAAGCAGGCTGGAGACATGCTCAAAATTGGCTAATGCAGGTATTTACGTTTTCTCCAGAGAAATTTTTGAAAAAACTAAGAGGATTTCAGCCTCTTCAAGGGGTGAATGGGAAATTACAGACGCCATTACCATGCTAATTAAAGAGGGAAAGCCTGTTTTGGCAGCCGAGATACCTAAGGGTGAATGGTTTGATGTGGGGAGGCCTTGGGATCTTCTTGAAGCTAACTGTTGGGCGCTTAACAGAATGAAGCACGTGGTTCGCGGAAATGTTGAGGTGGGCGCACATCTAATTGGGCCTGTAACAATTGCGGAAACAGCGCGTGTACGCTCAGGAGCTTATATTGAAGGCCCAGCTTTCATTGGAGATGAAAGCGATATAGGTCCAAACTGTTACATACGCCCCCACACAAGCATTGGAAGAAAAGTGCGCATTGGAAACGCCTGCGAAATAAAAAATAGTATAATAATGGATAACGTTCACGTTGGACATTTATCTTACGTAGGAGACAGTGTAATAGGTGAAGGCTGCAACCTAGGCGCTGGAACAATAACAGCCAATTACAGGCTTGACGCTGGAATAATAAAAATGAAAATTAAAGATAAGCCCGTAGACAGCGGAAGAACAAAACTTGGCGCCATTTTAGGGGACAACGTGAAAACAGGAGTGAACGCCCTCCTCATGCCGGGAGTAAAAGTCGGAAACAACAGTTGGATTGGACCAAACGTAGTGGTCTACGAAGATATAAAACCTAACACAGCTGTCTTCTTAAAACAAAACCTTGAAGAAAGAAAAACAAAAAGTTAAAGGCTTAATTTTAAAATTTTATTTTTACACTCCAGCAGTAGTCTCAGCCCCGCATAAAGTTTCCATGTTTGAACAGGCTTATTTTATCATTATTGACGCTCCGCAGTATTCGCATTGCACTGTGGACTGCCCTTTATATATTTCCTTTGTGTATGGCGCTCCGCAATTTGGGCAGCGGACAACTTGAATTGTAGGCTCTTCTTTAATTGCCACACCTTTTATTAAGGCTATGTCTCTGTCTGCTTCTCCTCCTATTATGTACTGGAAGAACCTTGTTATGGCGTCTGCCTCCCAGTCTTTAACATCGAAGGGTGTCTCCTCTATTCGGCGTTCAGGTTTAAATCGTATGTATATTCCAGTCCAAGCTACAAGGCCAACTCTTCCTTTGGTTATTTCTTGCAGGGCTCCTATAGGCTGCTCTATGAGGACGGCTCTTTCAGTTTTCTTCTTTGTAGCGATGAAAAGCTTCCTTTGAAGAACAACCTCCCTTTTACCTTCAAAAATGAACCTTTGATTTGTGAAATAAATTGTGCCTTCACATTTTTCCCCTGTCATTATTTTCCCTTCAATGGCGAAGACAGGAGTTTCTTCAGGCTTTAATTGGAATGAGGCGTAGGAGAAAAGCTCCATTGTTTTCTCCGCCACTTTTAGGTCGCGGTCTATGGCGTTTATGCTTCCAAGAAACTCGTTGAGGGCTATGTTAATTTTTCCTGTTTCCCCTGTTACGCGTGCCCTAAGAGTTGAGGCTTCTGTTGAAAGGCGGCTTACACGTGCGTAATTGAAGGCTGTGTTCCCAATTCCAATTTCACCCCTCACCCTCCGGGCCTCCGCCTCAAGCACTTTAATCTGCGATGTTAATGGTTGAACATTGGCGTAGAAAGACTGCCTAATAGTTGGAGAAGCTTCAGCCCATTTTCTGGATAATAGTTCTATGCTTTTCTCAAGGTGTCCCATGGCTGCATATCCACGGCTTCTAACAGATGTAAGTCTACTCAACAAGGAAGCTGTAGCTCCATCTATCTGGTTTAGCCTAGCCTCAATCTGGCTTATCGCCGAAGAGGCCGCCATCAGGTCTGACTCTGCCAAGCTCAGCCTTGAGTAAAGGGCCTCCCGCTGCCTTTCAAACTGCATATTTTTCATCCTTAGAATAATAGCGTTTATCAAGCCCTAAATAACATTTGTGAAGGTTTAAACCCTAAAATATGGGTTTATGCATTTTTATACATCACAGGAGGTTAATTGTTGTCTGCGGCTCAGAGAAGGTACTTCACTGAAGTTTCAGCCCTTATGGATAAAAACGTAATTGTCACCACAACTTATGGTAAAACATACAGTGGAACACTTCTAGGAATAAACCCTGACAATTTAAGCTTATGCCTAGCTGAGGCTAAGGATGAGGAGGGGAAAAAGCTTCACAGAGTTTTCCTAAGCGGAAACGTTGTCGCCCAAATTTTAAGCGTGGAGAAACCTTTCGACTTGAAGGCCTTAGCAGACCGTCTTGAAAGGGTTTTTCCAACAATGGTTAGACTCTACGAGGATAAGGGATTCATTTGGGTTATGGATAAGGTTAAAGTCACTGAGAAAGGAGTCGTCGAAGGTTCAGGTCCCGCTGCTGAAAGAGTGCAAAAAGTTTATGAACAGTTTATAAGCGAAGTTAAGGGCTAAACGAACCAGCGGAACTGCTCTTCCCTTTTCTTTTCCTCCCTAACCGTTCGAATCCAGCCGAAGGATTCGAGGATTTTAGCTGTTTTCTCCGCTGCAACCTCCAGCCTTTCCAATTTAACGTTTAGGTTTAAATACTTGTTAAGGGCGGATAAGGCATAACGCGCTGCGTTGGCATCTGGATAAACACCTGGAGTTTCAACTAAAAGCGAAAATCCTTTAAAACCCCTAAGGCCTCCAAGCGCCACAAGTATGCCTGCAACTCCGAAAATGTTTCCAGCCATTATTTTTGCTCCAAGATTTAAAGCCTCCTTAAGGGTTTCCCTGTCTGAAGCTGCGCAGTATATGTCAGGAACATCCTTAACTTCCTCCTTTTTGAAGCCTCCAATAGTTATGAGAAAACGACATCCGAGATTTTCAGCAATGTCTAAAACACGGCCGCAAAGCTCATACTGTCCAAAAGTTGTTAAAGCCTGAGTGTTGCCATACCATATTATTAAGTCGCGGCCTCTCCCATCCCCACCATAATAGTAAAGCTCATTTAAAGGAGATCTTGCCCCCCCATCGCCTGTTGTCACAGCTAAATCCTGAAAGGAAGCTGAGAAAATTCTAGCAAAACGTTTAGCATTTAACTCATGTATTAAATGCAAAGCCACAATGTTGGCTACAAATCCAATACCTGGCAAACCCTCAATCAAAACAGGATCTTTAAGATTCGGCTTCTCCTCCATTTGAATGGTGCAGGCCAAAGCCAAGCCACTCCTCGTTTACAACTGAAATGACATATGAGAATATAAGTTTACACAGTTTTCAAGCCCACAT
>JBBITX010000088.1:0-4504 GCA_037440545.1 Candidatus Bathyarchaeota archaeon | reverse complement strand
CTCCTACTCCTGCCACTCCAACTCCAGCAACTCCTACTCCTGCCACTCCAACTCCGCCGCCTAAAGATAAAATAGTTGTTGGGATTGTGCAGTCAGTGTCTGGGCCTAACTCCGCTGGCTGTGCTTTGCATCATGTCTATTACGATTGGATTATTGAGGATTATAATGAGAAGGGCGGGCTTTACGTACCTGAATATGGCAAGCGGATACCCATTGAGAAAATAGTGTACGACGACGAAAGCAACCTTGATAGGATGCTAAGTTTGACTGAGAGGCTTATAACGGTGGATAAGGTCGACCTTATTTTTGGACCTTGGAGCACAGCCTTTTGCTTTGCTGCGTTCTCTTTATATGAGAAATATCACTATCCAGTGGTTGCTTTAACTTTTGGTTCAGACATAGCAGCTGAGAAAATGAGAACTGGTGAATTTAAATACGCCTTCAGCGTACTTGGCTTGCCTGGCGAAACCGGAAAGGAGATGGCTGACCTCCTTACATACGTCGATCAATATAAGTCAAGTATAGATCGTGTGGGGATTATCTATCACTCAGATCAGCACGGCGTTGAGTATGCAGGGGCCATATACACCTACCTAACCATGGCGGGATTTCAGGTTCCTGTTCACCAAAGCTACCCGCCTGAAATTTCAGACTTCACTCCGCTGATAAGCACTCTTAGAAATGCAAATGTTGATGTTGTTGTTCTTTGCGGCTACGCTGAGGGTGCTTTATTAGTTCACCAATGTAAGGCGCAAAACTATAATCCAAAGCTTATATTCATCGGCCCTACAATGGAGGTTCCAGGCTTAGTTTTCGGCCCATTCGGATTTACGCCGAAAGATCTAATAGGAGTTTGCTATTACGACGGGTGGCCAGCAACAGCCTACAAGGAGGGAGCACTGAAAGAGTGGGCTGAAATGCATAAAAAGCGCCTCGGCGCATATCCATTTCCCGCCTCAGCCACGTTCTATGCTGGTCTGGAATGCCTCTTCAAGGCTGTTGAAAAAGTTGGCCTAAACAGAGAAAAGATAAGAGATGCACTCGCAACACAAACATTCGACACTATAGTTGGGAAGACCAAGCTCCGACCTGGTTATAGCATGCAAGCTGAATTAGCTGGAACCCTAACTCAGTGGCAAGGCGGAGAAATGATGGAAGTAGTTTGGCCATTAGAGGCCAAATCTGCAGATATAATATGTCCAAAGCCCGCATGGCCGTCTTAGGGGATCTCCATGCATCCCTCTCTCTTTTTTTATTAATGGGGGCTAGGCGTTCTTGTTAGATATACTTATAGGAGGCGCCATTTTAGGAGCGATTTTTTCTCTGATAGCTATAGGCCTTAACCTTCAGTACGGCGTAACTAGAATACTTAACATAGCCCACGGAGAATTCCTAATGTTAGGCTCCTACATAACTTATCTTTTCTTCACTTTTTTCGGTGTTAACCCCCTTATTTCCCTCGTGATAAGCGGCCCAATAGTTTTCATTATAGGCGTTTTGGTTCAGGTAATTGTTTTCCGCAGGCTTGTTCGCCTGTCTAAATCCGCTGAGGAACTTGAGTTTAGATCTCTCCTGGCATGTTTCGGCCTTCAATTCATCATTCAGAACATGGTTCGACTGGGATTTGGCGCAACTCCAATAAGCTGCCCATATTTTCAGGAGACTATAAACGTGTTCGGAGAACGCTTTCAGTTAAATATGATACTGGCTGCAGTTGTATCCATGATTATCAGCGTAATAATGTATCTATTATTACGCTTCGTAAAAGTGGGCTTAGCTATGAGAGCTGCTGTTGAGGAGCCCACAGGCGCCCAATTGGCCGGTATTAACATTCTTAAAATCCATGCAGTATCCTTCGGTTTAGGTGCGCTTATAAGCGCGTTAACGGGTACGATGTTGGTTATGATTTACTCGAACATAACACCATACATAGGTCCGCAGTACACTTTTATCGCCTTGGCAGTTATTGTTCTAGGAGGAATGGGAAGTTTCATTGGCAGTCTACTGGGAGGGTTCTTCATAGGATACATTAATTATGCCTCGCTGAAAATAGATCCCTTAATAACCATGGCTGTAGTTTACGCTTTCCTCATCATAATGCTTATAATTAAACCTAGAGGGCTCTTCGGGAGATAGCAACATGCTGAGGGACAAAAAAGTAAGCCTAAAAATCCTTCCATTTATTACTATAGCATTAATTATCATAGCATTAGCTTTAGCTCCCTATTTCCTAGAGGATTATTATCTTTCAATTTTAAGGAACATTTATTTATGGGCTGCTCTCTCCATAAGTTGGCATTTCTTTTCAGGTCTTACAAAGTATGTTTCTCTGGGTTCAGCTGCCTTCTTCGGATTGGGATTATATTTTACTGCTAAATTCAATTCAGTTTTCCCGTTGCCTTTTATCGTAATTCTGGCGGGGCTGATAAATTTTGCATTAGCATTAGTTATTGGTTTAGTTACTTTAAGGCTGAAGGGCATATACTTTGCAATACTTACTTTTGGGGTTAGCGAAGTCTTAAAAAATGCCGTTTATTGGTGGGAGATAAAGGTTACAGGCACCCTTGGAACATACCTTCCAAGATTCGACACTCAAACACAGTATTACTCCGTATTAATTACGGCGCTTGCGATATTTTTGTTAACCTTTTTGTTGCGGAGGTCTAAGTTTGGTTTAGCGTTAAGAATGGTTGGCGAGTGTGAGGAGGCAGCTGTCCACGTAGGTGTAAATAACAGCCTTTTCAAAACCCTAGGCTTTGCGGTAAGCGCCATGTGCTTTGGATTCATGGGAAGCTGCTTCATAACAAGGTACACTTATATAAAACCAGATACAGCCTTTGATCCGCAAAACTCTTTCCTTCCAGCTATAATGACTTTGCTTGGGGGAGCCGGGACGGTTTACGGGCCTCTTGTAGGGTCAACAACTATCTCGCTTCTCCGCGAGTACCTCCAAGTTACCTCTCCCCACTTCTTTCTAATAATACTTGGAGTAATCTTGATAGCAATTGTTCTGTTCATGCCAAACGGGATAATGGGAGTGATTGGAAAGCTGAAGGCGAAGAAGCTTATTGGAAGAAGGGTTAAAGCCCCAAAAATGCCTCCTTAACATGCCTGTCTTTTAGAAGCATCTCCCCCTTTCCCTTCATGGTTATTTTACCCGTTTCCATTACATATGCCTCGTCAGCGATTTTTAAGGCGTAATTGACGTTTTGCTCGGCTAATAAGATGCTTAACCCTTGTTTTCTAAGTTCTTTTACAGCCTCAAATATTTCAGCAGTTAGCTTTGGAGAAAGTCCCTGAGAAGGCTCGTCCAGTATGAGCAGCTGAGGGTTTGACATCAAACCGCGGGCTATTGCCAGCATTCTCTGCTCCCCGCCGCTAAGGGTCATGGCTAATTGGCCTTCTCTATCCCTTAAAACTGGAAACAGCTGATAAACAGTCTTAAGAGCCTCTCTTTTAGCAGCATTCGCCCTCGAAGTGTAAGCGCCAACCATTAGATTTTCACGTACAGTCATGTGGCTGAAAAGCTTTCTATCTTCAGGTACAAATGATATTCCTAAATTAACAATCTTGTAGGGAGGTAAACCTTTGATTTCCCTATTTTCAAAAATAATAGCTCCTGAAACAGGTTTAAGAAGCCCAGCTATTGTGCTTAAAAGGGTGGTTTTACCAGCTCCATTTGCACCTATCAATGTTACAATTTCACCCTTGCCAACATTGACTGAAACATCCCATAAAACCTGAAGTCCGCCTCGTACCACGTTAAGTTCCCTAACTTCAAGCATAAGCTTCACCTAGGTAAGCTTCAATAACTTGAGGGGATTTAGCTATTTCTACAGGCTTTCCATCAGCTATCTTGACGCCCTGATGAAGCACCATTACACGGTCTGCTATTTCCATTATAGCCCTCATGTTGTGTTCAATCATGAAAATGGTAATTCCATCATTATCCCTTAAATCCCTAATAATTTTAAGGGTGTGTGCAGTTTCTGTTGGATTTAAACCTGCCATAACTTCATCTAACAATAGAAGCTTAGGCTTCATGGAGAGAGCCCTTGCAATCTCAAGCATCCTCTGTTCAAAAACCGTTAACCCTGAAGCAGGCATCATGCTTTTCTCAGCTAACCCGAACTTTTCCAGTATGCCGTTTAGCTCTTTTTTAACATTAGAGAAACCTCTCTCCTTAGCGCGTCCAAACAGCGCAGCCGCTAAAACGTTCTCGTAAACAGACATGTTTGGAAATGGTTTAGGTATCTGGAAGGTTCTAGCTATGCCCAATCTACATATTCTATGAGGACCCATACTAGTTATATTCTTACCGTCAAATTTTATCACTCCAGAAGTGGGATGGAACGAACCTGAAACAAGGTTGAAAAGAGTAGTTTTTCCAGCTCCATTCGGACCTATTAAACCTGCAATTTCACCTTTATCCACATGAAAATCCACGTTCTTTAAAGCAATAAGCCCTCCGAAACGCTTTGTCACATCTGTTCCTTCAATTAAC
>JBBITX010000087.1:2662-4749 GCA_037440545.1 Candidatus Bathyarchaeota archaeon | reverse complement strand
GACAAAGCCTATGTGCTTCAGAGGTTAAGGGAGTTGAAGACTTTAGAGCTAGATTTCCAATAGTAGGTTATAGAGAGCTTAATCCGTATTTGGTTGATGTTCAGAGGGGTGATTTTTCCGCTATTCTTCCTGAACCGCTTTTCTGCTGGGTTATGACTAGGGGGTCAACTGGCCCTGCAAAGGTTATTCCTGCTACAAGGACGCATTTAAAGCAGATTTTGGATTGCGGGGCAAGGGCTTTGGTGAATTATGCTTTTAGAAAGAGGGACTTTGAAATTCTCCTGGGTAAAATTCTTAACCTTAATTTTCCATCCCAAGTTCATACAATGGTTGTTGGGGGTCAAAAGATAACTTACGGGTACAGCTCTGGGACTTATGCTAAGATTAACCCAACGCTTGAAAAGGTTGGCCTTTGGCCCCGTCAAGAGGAGATAGACGCTTTGGGCTCTGGAATTGCGAGAGCTGACTGGGAGAGGAGGTTTGAACTGGTTTATCAGAGGGCTTTAGGAGAGAATGTAACTGCTGCCATGGGTGTCACGCCTGTCATGTTGGCCTTTGCAAGATACGTTAAGAAAAAACATGGAAAGAAGCCTAAGGAGCTCTGGAATTTCCACGCTTTGTTCTGCACAAGTGTTCGGAAAATCCATTTTAAGTATGAGCCGGTTCTCCGGGAATATTTTGGAAAGGTTTCAGTGGTTGAAATTTACAGTGCAACAGAGGGGGTTTTCGCTCAGCAGCTTGACGACTTGCCATATGTAACGCCGAACTATGACAAGTATTTCTTCGAAGTTGTATTGGACGGTGAAACGAAAATGTTATGTGAACTTAAAAGGGGGGAGTGGGGTAAACTAGTGATCTCTTCATGTTTGTTTCCAAGATACGACATTGGAGACTTAATTGAGGCAGCTGGAAATAACTACTTCCGAGTTATTGGAAGATGCAACCCCTTAACGCTTTTAGAGCATAGGCTTTATAGGCTTTTCTTCGGATGGTTCCTCTAGGTTTTAGGATGTCTCCTCCAGGCGGCTAATCCTAAAATTATAACTATCACCCCTATTAGAACAAGGAACAAAGCTCCCAAAATTCTTCTTTCAACGAATCCAACTATTTGAAGGTAGGACATTAAACCTAAAAATATAAGTATTAATCCGCCGATTAAGGGTCCTATGAATGAAACCTCCCGTTTTTCATGTTTTTCAGTTTTCTCCCTTTTCTCCCCCTTCTCATGTTTCTCCGCTTTCTCTTCCTTTACCGTTACTTTGGCCTTAGCCTCAGCTGTGGCTTCTCCAACTTTCAATGGAGCCCCACATTTTGGACAGAAGGCCATGTCCTCTTCAACTTCAGCTCCACACTTAAAACAATAAGGCATGATGGTTCCCTTAACCATTATTGTGGCATCAAGTATTTAAAGCATATACAAAACTCGTTGAGAAAGAAATGTTATATGGCATAAGCGCAGAATAGTGGGTGGAGGAATACTGAATTTGAGTGAGGCCCGTGGAGGCCTTAAACCCAAATATGGAGAAGGCCTTTTAAACGCTGTTTCTGCAGGTTTCTTCTTCATCCTAGTTGGAATCCTTTTTATTGTTACACCAGACCTCTTTGATAAGATTATAGCCTTCTTTAAAGACTTTGGAATGGTAAATGTGCCTAACACAAACATTTTTGTGCCAGCGCCGGAAAATCCATGGATGCATTTAACAGTTTACTCCGCTGCAGCGCAATTCAGCTTGGTTTGGGGCATTTTTGAAATTTTCATTTTAGCCTTAAGATTTTTCATCCACTCATCGTTAAGCAGAAAGGCTGAAACCACGTCAAGCGTTGTTTTCTGGCTTGGAGCAAGCTATGTTATAGGCATATTCCTCAACAAAACGGCAAAATTAACCCAATGGTTTGTCTTTTGGTCTGCAATTTTAATGCTTATAGGCTTCACCCTCATCCTCAGAGCCGCCATACTAGCAGCGGTAAAGATAAAACAATAAAAGGACAGCTTTGCATTTGCAGAAAAGCCATAAGCAGCTTTCCACCTTCCAATTTAAAATTTGTTGACAGGATAGACTTGTGTTAAAGCCTTCAAGATGTAATCT
>JBBITX010000087.1:0-2562 GCA_037440545.1 Candidatus Bathyarchaeota archaeon | reverse complement strand
AATTTAAAATTTGTTGACAGGATAGACTTGTGTTAAAGCCTTCAAGATGTAATCTTTTCCGCTGCAGTTTCAGTTAAGGGTTTTCTTAAGGGGTTTTCCACAATAGGGGCAGTAGAGGGCCTTTTCAGGCAATTTTCTTCTGCAGTTTGGGCAATAATTTGAAGTGGGTTTCCTTGAAGCTATGCTTGCAAAGGGAGAAGCGCCTGTTGAAGAAACAGTTGTTCGGGCGTAGCGGTCGGAAACCTTTTGATGCGGGTCGCCTGGAGTTGCTAAGCCAATAGCGGCGTCTATAACTGCAAAAAACCATTGAATTTTACTTAGGTTCCTTATGAAGGCCAAATTTAAAGGGATGCTTTGGCCGTCAAGCTTTGCAGCTTTCAAGTTCATTATTTTCTTGCCAAGCGTAGCTCCATAGAATGTTTCCAGAAAAACGAAGTACAAGAGGCTTAAAACACCTAAAAAGAATGAGAAAGGGAACAAATCAAATAAATACCAGGGAAAACCATCCAAAACTCCAAGTAGGGTTAAGGGAGTTGCAATAACTCCAACAACGACTAAAATGCAGAGGCTTATAATTATTTCGTCAACTATGAATGCTGCCACTCTTCTAATCCAATGATCCTGAAGTTGCAAATCCCTCCAGATTTTCTCAAAGCCTGTTGACATTATTCCCACACAATAACCTTGCATAACATGATTATATACAGTTTTCCTCTTCTATAAAGGGTGAGGATTTTGTTCAGCCATTTAGATGCTTTTTTCTCCTGCCGAGTTTTTGAAAGGTTGAAACCTAAAATTTTCTAACTGGAAATCTTTTACGTAAGATTTCATTTCTTTTGGAAGAACATCAGTACAAGCTTTCCCCTCATTTTAAGCTAGGTCTCTGCAGATGTTAATAGAATACTTTATTTAGATTGCGCTACTTACATATAGGAAGAGGGAGAGAGAAGTATAGGGGAGATGAAAAGTTTTTCACCTCCTTTCTCCTTTCTCTCTGAGATAGAGTTCCTATGCTTCTCCCCTAAACATTTGAAGAAGGGGGTTTAACTTGCATGGGTTTTTATCGTTTATGAATGTGTACGCTTCTGCGTGGTTGGGGAACCCTTATTTGGGGTGGATCTATGATTTTTCCTTCAGCCATGATGAATGCTATTCCTGGTAGGTCTCCTGCTTCAATGGCTTTGAGGGCGTCGCCTCCGACTGAGCCTTCTGGAGCGTCTACTATTAATAAGTTCGCTTTCCATCCTTCTTTTATTTTTCCTTCTTTCAGTTCTAGGGCTTGAGCGGTATTACCTGTAGCCATGGCTACAGCTTGTTCTCCTGGGATTTCCGCCAGTGAGGAAATGAAAATTATTGTTCTCATTATTGCGTTTGTGCCTAAACTTGCGGTTTCTGTTGGAGAGTCACTTCCAGTTATTATTCTTTCGAGTTTGCCTTCAGCCTTTGCCAATTTAACCGTTTCTATTAGGGTTTTTGGGTTGCCTCCATAAGCGACTTCAAGGGTTAGTTCGGTTTCTTTGATTAGGGTTTTTATATCCCTTAGAGGGGGTGAAGTTGGCCCTCCATTTATATGGGAAACTACGTCGGGTTCCACTTGCATAACATCTTCGGCTGTAACTGTCATAGACTCAGGTATGGATCTGCCTCCTATATGCATCATAACTTTCATCTTGTACTTTTTAGCTAATTCTATAACTGGTTTTAATCTGCTAATTTCTTTATGTGTAGCTCCAATCTCAGCCGTTAGCCATATCCCCTCATTTTTCAATTCTTTGAAGTCTTTCTCCGAAAATGCCGGGTGAAGTATGAGGGCGCCCCCATAAACTTTAACGCCTCCAGGCCTTAAGTTATCAAATGTTTTTTTGGCTAGTAGAGCTAGAGCCTTGATCCCTGCTGGATCTTGTGGGCGTCCTTGAACGCCGTACTCCCCTTGGGAAATAGCCGTGGTTGTTCCACTCCAGAGCACACTGCCCCAGTATCCGGCTGCTTTAAACATTGGCGCCCAGTCTCCAATGGCTGGATGTATGTGGGTATCTATTAAACCAGGCATAACAGTCATTCCATTGGCATCAACCACAACGTCCGCATGGTTAACATCCACATCTTTTGCTCGTTTAATTTCTGTTATTTTCCCATCATGAACGATTATGGTGTTTTTTCCCTCCAAAACTCCTTCATTTAAATCTCCAGAAACAATCTTACCTATGTTCGTGACAGCTATTTTACTCATCAAATCCCCCAACACCACTATTTTTGAAGTTCTTACCGGCGGGACGCTATATTAGTATCTGCATACGTATTAAATGTAACTAAAATTTTTCCCATTTTAGGAATACGAAGAGTTTCAATTTCGCCTAATCCATGGTTGAGGCTGAACACCACACCATAAGTTTTAGGCTTAGGTTTTCTCTTTAGTTTTAAGTAGATCTTTAGGGATTTCGAGGATTTAAAAAATGGGTTTTATGTTTAATTCTTCATTTGAAAAGGTTTCTAAGGAAAAACCCGAAACTTAAACCGGTAAATATTGAAGTTTTCGAGGGTGGAATCAGATTTTTGGAAGAA
>JBBITX010000086.1:0-4886 GCA_037440545.1 Candidatus Bathyarchaeota archaeon | reverse complement strand
TAATCCACTCCAGCACCCTAGGCGCCCACCCTGCCACTTTGCCTGCGAGGTTGCACGCCCTCTCCAAACCCCTCTCAAGGATTTTTGAAACCACGAATGGGGGGGTACCGGATCCCCTGCAAAACCGTTTTTAAGGCCCTTTTTAGCATGGAACTCACTATCCTCCCTCCCTTCCTTAAATAAATTATAGCCGAGTCTAGGAGAGCCCTAGCCGTGCGCCTCTCTCGAGCGCAACAAGCAAGCCTGTAATATGTTCCCGTCTTCCTCCAAATTCACGGGCCCTAAATAGGCAGTCTGCTGATAGGATATCCTGCATTTCTTGAGCTTCACAAGTTTCATGGAAAGTTTGAACGTTTTCCTTAACATTTAGGCATCCCCCTTCAGATGGCTGGACGCCTCGGCTGCGCACATAAAAAGCGTCGTCCTCCAGGTTTCCGCGCAGCATCCTCTGAGCTTCAGATGCTTCAACCTTAACTTCTGAGTTTTCAGCCAAACCCTTCAAAATGGCTTTAAGGATGGGAGCTAACCTCGCCAGTATGCCAGGATCCTCCAACTCAAACCATCTGCCATAAAGCAGGGCTTCCAAGTAATTCCAATCTTCAGGCTTAACGCTTATAAGGCAACGATGATTGGATTTGGCAACTTCAACAAGCTCCTTAATGTACACCTTCCTAGGAGGTATCAGTTTAAAGACGTCCAAATCCTCTTTCAAGTGCACCATCTGCCCCTCACCTTCAGGAAGGATTATGGGCGACTTCGGAACGAACTTCAGCCTCAAATAGAAGGTTTCACCTGCACCCAAGAAAGCCTCAGCCTTCCCAGACCTCAGAAGCCTCGCAGCCTTTAAAGGATTGCAGGAAGCCAGCCTCACTCCGCTTGCGGAGAAAACTGGAATTCTACCGGTTGCGTTCTCCCTCTCATACCCGAACATTATTAGATCAACCAGAACTTTATTTTTTGTAGAGGCGGAAAATTTAAAACTTTTGCATTATATGATGGCGGCTATGAGAAACCTATGCAGGTTAGCCTTCCACCCCAAAATGCAGAACCATCAAAAAGCAGTAAACGGCTACATCCTTTCCGGAGCTGTTATTCCTATGAGGTTTAGGGCGTTTCTTAAAACTATGCGTACGGCGTCAACCATGGCAAGCCTTGCGTCGCTTAATTCCGGCGTTTCAGCCTTTATAACTGGAAATGCGTTGTAAAAAGTGTTAAACTTGTCAGCCAGCAAGTTTGCGTATTCAGCTATTAAGTTCGGCTTAAGCAGTTCTGAAGCTTCAATAAATGTTTCTGGGAAGCTTGCAAGGGCGTATACAATTTCATTTTCAAGTTTCTCCTTCAAAGACTCGTAGGATGGTTTTTCAGGTTTTCTTCCAGCCTTATGCATTATGCTGCATGCCCTGGCATGGGAGTATTGAATGTAAGGGGCGCTGTTTCTCTCAAAGTTTAAAACTCTCTCCCATCTGAACTCAACAGGCTTAGCTGGGTCAACCTCTACAAGGGCGTAGCGTACAGCGCCTACTCCCACAATTTCAGCCACTTTCCGCTTTTCCTCCTCTGAAAGCTGGGGTGAACGCTTTGAAACTTCCATGTACGCCCTCTCCACAGCTTCTTCCATAACCTCGTCAAGGGTTATGTAGCGTCCCCTCCTGCTTGACATTTTATAACCTGGCAAAGTTACAAGGTTGTAGGCGAAGTGCACATGGTTTTCAGCATAATTTTTAAACCCTAAAGCGTAAAGGGCTATTTTAAGCTGCAACTGGGCTAGGGACTGTTCCATGCCTATGACGTTTATGCATTTTTCAGCCCTTTCAAATTTCCAAAGGGTGTAGGCTATGTCCCTTGTAGTGTAAAGCGTTGTCCCATCAGCCCTTACAAGGGTTAATGATGGAACTTCATAGTCCCTTCTAAGGCCAAGTTTATCCTTCAAATTTAAGTCTTCAACAACCTTTTGAGCTAAAAACTCCAATACGCCTCCAACATTTAAAACGTAGGGCGTCTGCCTAAGCCTTAAAAGAACCTCCCCTACAAGTCCACTCCAAACAAGATCGCTTTCCCAATCCCAAGAGTCAATGGAAACCCCAGCCCTGCCCAACGTCTCCTTAAAGCCTTCAAGGCATAGTTGGCTTACCTCCCTAATAAGCCTCTTAGCCTCATCCACACCCTCTTCGTAAGCCCTGTTTAAAGCGTTAATGACGCTTTCAGGATCTTCATCAGCCCCAATCTTATCCAGAAGCTCTTCGAAAAGCTCCGGATATTTGCCCCTAAGCTCAAAGGCAATTGAAGCCCACTCGTCAAGCATCCTGTTAATCTTCACAACCTCCTCCCCACCTTCAGAAAAAGCCCTGACACGTTCAAGTTCCCTTTTAAGGCGGTTTATTTCAACAATACAACTTGTTATAGTGTAAATTTTGCCTATAAAATGATCAGGCTTTTCAAATGGCTTAGGCCTTCCAAGCCTTTCATATCCATAGGCTATTACTGCCGTCTGCCTCCCCACATCGTCAATGTAGTAGTGGCGGGAAACCCTATGACCCCTCAAAGCAAGCATACGGGCAATAGAATCTCCAAGCATGGGGTTTCTAGCCTGCCCAATATGAATTGGATGAAGGGGATTAACACTCGTATGCTCAACAATAATTTTAACAGGAGACAAAGCCTTAACAAAACCGTAAGCTTCATCCAAAAACCTCACAGACTCAACTGTTAAGGCTGAAAACCTGGAAAAATCAGCGTGAAAGTTAATGTAGCCCCCAACAGCAACAACATCTCTAACAAGGGAAAACTTCTCCCTATCCACAGCCCCAACAAGCCTTTCAGCCAGTTGGGAAGGCTTTTCCCCAAAGGTTTTTGCAAGCTCAAAACATATGGAGGAGGCAAGCTGGCCGAAATCCCAAGATGGAGGCCTTTCAAAAGCAAACCTCTCAAAAACTTCGCCCCCTAAAACCTTACGAACAGCCTCCCCAAGCAGCTCTCCACATTCCCTTCTAAGCTCTGCTAAAGGATTCTCTGAAACCACCACTTAACAGCACCCTTTTAAGACACACAACCTAAAGAATGCTGAACACCTAAATATATCTTAGACACACTTAAAATCCACATCACCCAAAAAGCATAAATTTTAAAGTTAAAGTTTATGAGGGTAAAAGGCTATTTTAAGCCTTTATGGAAAATTTAAACCTTAAAGTTGCCGGAGCCCTCATATTCCTAGGAGCAACCCAATTCCTAACATGCATGATCATTGCTGAAGCACTTCACCCAAAATACAGCGTAAAAGAAAACTACATAAGCGACCTAGGCGTAGGACCCGCAGCACCCATCTTCAACACCTCCATAATAGTTCTGGGCATAACAGTTTTATCCGGAGCCTACCTAATCCAAAAAGTTAAAAACAACAAAATCTTCACAGCCCTCCTAATTTTATGCGGAGCAGGCACAGTTGGAGTCGGCCTTTTTCCAGAAAACTTCGGCATAATCCACACAGCAGCATCCCTCTTCGCCTTCCTATTCGGAGCCCTATCTGCAATAGCAGCATACAAAATTCAGAAGCCACCCATATCCTACTTTGCAATAATCCTCGGAGTTGCATCTTTAACAGCTCTAATTCTATTCGGGTCAAATACACACATGGGTTTAGGGAAAGGAGGAATGGAGCGTATGATAGCCTATCCAATTCTGCTCTGGGCCGTCGGCTTCGGAGGACACCTCATAGGCAACCACAACTAAAAGGGACAAAAATATTCAAGCACCATCTTTGTTTACTTGGCAAAGGGTAAATTAAGTGTTAGACAACCGCCCTTGATCTACTGGCAGAATAGCCGCCCAACACTTAAAGGACAAATTAAAACGTAAGGCCTATAAATCTCAAAATTCTTCGAAGATTTTGCTTAACTTTGACTTGTGGGTTTACTTCCAGCTATTTCATTTATTGATTTTGGAGGAAACGTTATCGCCCTCATCCATCCCAACCAAGCGCCTAAGACCATGATTGTTATGAAGCTTACGGCTAGGGGGATAACTATGATCTAGACTCAGATTGCCTCTAAAGCTGGCCATAAAAACACTGTTAGGTATTGCCGATGCTGTGCATATGAGAAAGATTAGCAATCCTACAGCCTGGCTCTCTATTCAATTTTTCACCTCCATGTGAATTTTAACTTAAAATTTTAGGGGAAAATAAGCTGTTTTATTGCTTTTCAGCTTCGCCTTGTTTGTTTAGTGTTCGCGTAGAACTGTGGCTGCGGCGAAAATTACTCTTAGTGTTAGAAGACTTATGGTTATGGGTGTGAGCCTTATCCCCCATGAGGTATAATTGAGGGAAAAGGCGCGCTTTTACAGCTTAAAAATTTCAAAGGTTTGCAAAATATTGAGTTCATTTAATATGTATTCTCGGTTGAATGATGCCTTTTGCATTAGACTTGTACCCCGTACTCATAGGCCTTAGCAAGGAAATCCTCCCATGTTGGCAGCGCCAAATCTCTTCTCGCCCCTTTAGTTTCCAGATATTGAAACATGGCATTGACTAAAGGACTTAATTCCAGCCGTTGGGCTTCTTTCAGCAAATATTCTTTGTGGAGTTTTTCCCACTGCTTCTTCAAAAGAAGCAAACTGTAAAGCGTATAACGCGGATTATCCCTATCAATCAATAAGGTATGAAGAATTGCATCCTCAACTCGAATTTTCTCTTTGTTAGGTGAGTAAAAATAGACGCTAAAGTCTGTTACTAGAGGAAGATTAAACTCGTCAAAAAGTGAAGTTGCCGTTTTCAGAAAGGGCCTCTGAGAAATATTGACGTCCTTGGGTAAGCGAATTAAACACTCCAAATCCCTTTGCCATAAGATGACAGCGCCTTCTGAAGTTGATCTAACGATGTTTTCTAAAATGGA
>JBBITX010000085.1:0-4915 GCA_037440545.1 Candidatus Bathyarchaeota archaeon | reverse complement strand
AAAAAAGCATATACTTAGGATATATTTTCCTTGAAAAAATCCAAAAGAGTATTGCCTTATTATAAGCCTAATCAATTTTATTTTTATCCTTCGAATAATATAGATACACTATAGCCTGTTTATGAAGTAATTTTATAACTTTAAGATGGGAAGTCTTAAATTTGGTTAGACCTAAAATATGAACGGGAAAAATATGCCTGAAGATATAGAGTTACCTCTTAAGCATATAAGTCGGCTTTTAGAACCCGGTTATTTGCCATTTGAAAGTGGGTACATGCGCCTTTCAGACGGGTTCTTCCTCGTGGCTGCCTTAACTCGGATGCCCTACTGCAAGGGTAAAATGGTTGAGTGGTGGTTTTCATATGGGTTATCACCTAAAGAGCATACGACGATTTATAAGCTTTGGCATCCTGTTGACCATATTTACGGTGCGTGGGATGACAAGTGGAGCCCAGGCAATTACGTTGGCGCCAGTCACATAGTTGAAGAAACTTTGGGCGGAAAGCCTCCAATTGCTAAACTTAGAATATTCTTCCAAGATCCGTCCAAGTTTTTTGAAGCTTCAAAGCTTAAGAAGGCAAATGCTATAGCTGTCTGTGCTAAATTATATTTCAGGAGAGATGGAGAAGATGTGGAAACTGGCGCCATGACTCATTTTGTGCGGGATACAGATTTTGGATGTGAAATGCGGAGCAGGTTCTGGCTAAACCCAGCATACGCTAATTATGACATGGCTAAAAACCTGTTTCAACACTGTATAGAAGAGATGAGGAACCTTGCCGTTATATTGCCCTATCTGTACACCATAAGCAAGAAGGTTCAACCTTAAATTAGCCTTCCTTGAAGGGGCAGGTTAACCTTCAATTCCTAACTCTACCAACTTCTCCTTTTTAGGTGCCCCTGTCTGCTTATCCCATCCTCTGGCATCGTAGTATTCTTCCAGCATTTTATCAAGTTCCTCTCTGCTAATTCTCTGTCCCTTAGAAGGCCCGCTTGGAATTCCCTCTTCAATTAACCTCGACGGCAAAGTGTCATCCTTTCTCGTGAACCCAGCCTTAACATTAAAGGTTCTGGCTATGTTATTCACCCTCTCTCCAGCCTTCTGTACCTCTTCAGGCCTCATTTCATAACCTGTCAACGCCTCGTAAAGTTCTGACATGAGGTCTAGCGCTACAGCCGCTAATCCCATGTCAAAAACGAAGACACATAGGGGCATACAGTCACATATGGCAGTTCTTACATCTTGGTTCCATTTGCATAAGATTCCCTTACCATCCACAGCTAACCTATCCACCTTATAGGGAACAGGAACATTGAAAATCTCCTGTATAGCATAGCCCCTGTTATGGTCAGCCCCTGTGTAGGCAGTGGCATAACTCAAACCGTGAGCCTTCGCCCCTCTCACATCGTAGCCCGGAAGCTCCATGCCCTTTATGTGTAAAGCGTAATTTTCAGCTCCCCTACCGATTATCTGTGATGCCCGTTTAACACCTTCAGCTAGTATATTGCCAAACCCCTCTCTGAAAGCAATTTTTCTAATCATTTTAATGAAAGCTTCCCAGTTGCCAAAATTCAAATCAAGATTGTCTACTTCCTCTTTTGACAAAACACCTTTTTCCAAGAGTTCCATTGCGAAGGCTATAACTGCACCCGTAGAAATGGTGTCTAAACCATATTCATCGCACAGTCTGTCTCCGGCTATGACCGCTGGCAAATAATTCACGCCCACCATGGTTCCAAGGCTGTATGTGGACTCGAACTCAGGTCCCTCTGTTAAGAAACCTGCGAATGGACCGTTTTTGACAAGCTTTAACTGTCCACATCTAACAGGGCAGGCGTAGCATCCTGAACGGGCAACAGTGTACATAGATTGGGCTTCTCCTCCGAGAGTTTCGACAGGAGTGAAAATGCCTGTTGCTGTCCAGTTTTTCGCAGGCAGAATTCCCAACTCAGCGGTAACTTCAACTGTCATGGGTGTTCCAAGCTTGGAGAAGGATGGGTAAAGCACTGGGCTTTGCCTCATCAGTTCATGCATTTTTTTGATAGATTCTCTGAACTTTTCTTCCTGGGCTACATTCACCTTCTTAGTGCCTTTCACTGCTATGGCTTTAAGATTTTTCGAGCCCATTACAGCCCCTAAACCCTTCCTTCCAGCGGCCCTCCTTTCATTGATGATGCAGGCGTAGCGGACAAGCCTTTCTCCGGCAGGTCCAATGCAGGCAATCCTCGCTTCAGGGTTGTTAAGCTTCTCCCTTAAAATGATTTGAGTGTCTGTGGTGGTAAGCCCCCAAAATTCAGATGCATCTTTAACTTCCACATTATCATCACATATCCAGATATAAACAGGCTTATCTGACCTTCCTGAAATTACCATTGCATCGTAACCAGCGAACTTCATTTCTGTTGGGAAATACCCCCCGGAAAGGGACATTCCAACAGCTCCTGTTAACGGTGACTTAGATACGACAGCCATTCTGCTTACACAAGGCGCTCCAGAACCTGTCAAGGGGCCAACAGAAAATATCAGTATATTATCCGGTGAAAAGGGTTCAACCCTTGGATCAACCATGTCGTGAAGTATTTTTATTCCAAGCCCCGCCCCGCCAATTACTGGACGCACATAACCTGATTCAAGGTTCCTTGAAAAACTCTCCTTCTTTGACAAGTTTACATATAATATTTTGCCGGCGTACCCGAAAACCATCTAAATTTTCCTCCTTATACTTGAGTTTTCCATCTTCCACCGTTAATAAACTTTTTGTGTATGCTTTATCCGCTAACGGATTCTAAGGATCTTTGCCGCATTTATATGGTATATTTTTGCTTTCTCTTCCTCGGAAAATGGTAGGGATTCAATACGCTCAACTGTTTTCGCTGAATCCTCATACGGATAATCTGAGGCAAACATAACCTTTTCACATCCCATTGTTTTAATGCTGTACATCAGGGCTGAGGTGGAAAACTCACCGCTTGTGCCTATAAAGACATTGTCTCTAAGATATTGGCTGGGCTTTTTCGCGAGGTGAATATTTACATTTTGGGCAGCCCAAGGCCTTACGAAAGGAAAGTCCAAGCGGTTTGAGAGGAAGGGCAGGGTTTCCCCCAAATGGCCCAACACGAAAATTAGCCTAGGATATTTATCAAGAAGTCCGCTTAAAATCAGACGCATCATGCATAGGGCTGTTTCAACAGTGAACCCGAAAGCTGGACCAGCTAGAGCATAGCCATAGTTTTTCCTAAACTCCCTGAGTCTCGGGACTGTTGGATGTAAAAATATTGGAACTTCAAGTTTCTCTGCCTTTTCAAAAATAACCCAATATTTTCGATCGTCGAGATACGTTCCACAAATGTTTGAATGGGTTTTCCACCCTAGAAGCCCAAGATCTTTAACAGCCCTTTCCAGCTCGTCAGCAGCTTCCCCTGGATCCTGTGGAGCAAGAGCAGCTAAACCTACAAATCTCTCAGGGTTCTTTTGGACAATTTCTGAAAGCTCGTTGTTAACCTCTTTTGCTAGATTCTTCCCCATTAAAGCATCAAACTGTTCGCATCCAGGCGCGGAGAGGCTTAACACATGCATTTTCACTCCTGCATCTTCCATATCCTTAAACCTTTCCCTTCCCACGTCAAGAAGTTTACTCAATAATAAACTTGTATGGGGCTCTCGGACATCTGAGTTGTACCATAACCAATAGACATCCCTCGCCATGTCCTTTTTATATCTTGGAAACCGTTTTCTGCTTAGCAACGTCTTAACATAGGCTTTAGTGTAAAAATGGGATTCAAAGTCAATTTTATCCATAACCAGCCCTGCCTTGCTTAATTACCTGCTTATACACTATTTCTATTTTTCGTTGTCACTTAAAATCCATTAAAATTTTAAAAAAGGTTAACCATTCTTAAATAGTTAGGTGAGTTTATGGAAGATACGGTTTTGAGGATACCAGCAAAACCTGAGGATGTGAATGTTAATCCAAAAAGGTCTGCCCTCATTGTGGTAGACATGCAAAATGCATTTGTCAGTAAAGGAGGGATGTTCGACATAATTGGCACTAGCATTGCAGGGGTTAGACGCATAATTGAACCTCTAAGAAAAGTTTTAGAAATTTCAAGAAGTTCAGGTTTAAAAGTAATATACATTAGGCATGTTTACTCATCTGATTTATCTGATGCGGGAGGGCAAGATTCACCTAATTATTGGAAAGAATACAGCTTAGTGCTTATGCGTAAGAATCCTGAGCATAAGAACAGGTTGTTGGTTAAAGGAACATGGGGCGCAGAAGTTATAGATGAAATCAAACCCTCCGAAGCGGATATAGTAATAGATAAAAATCGGTACAGCTGCTTCGTAAACACGGGCCTTGAAAAAATACTAAAAGATTTTGATATAAAATACCTCTTCTTTACCGGAATAGCCTTAAACATCTGTGTAGAGTCTTCGGTGCGCGATGCATTTTCAAGAGAATATTGGCCAATTTTAATATCTGATTGTTGCGAAGCCATAGGCCCAAAATACATGAGGAAAGCAACTTTATGGAACGTTAGACAACTCTTCGGCTGGGTTACTACCTCTAAAAATTTCATCAACGCAATGAATAGCATAGAAATATTTAAGAAAAAAGGAAAAGAGGTAATTTAGCTTAAAAGAAACATTTCGGCTGTTTCAGGTATTTCTGGTGTTTCCCAGTTGTAGATCACTTGCATTTCCCAAGGCCACTTAGTCCCTTTAACCCATTGAACCGCCACTGGAGTGACAACTACATAGTGATCTTTATATTTTGAAAGTTCTGGGAAGGGTGAATATCGCGCCTGTCATTAAACTGGCCTTGCGTCTCCCTACGTTTCTGCTTAGTGTGCATTTGAGCATGTATGGCAAATTGTGTATGCTAAGCGGAGGAGCTTTCCTTCACATCTAGTG
>JBBITX010000084.1:3321-5009 GCA_037440545.1 Candidatus Bathyarchaeota archaeon | reverse complement strand
AAAGACAGATGGAGAAGCGCCAAACTACTTCTAAAAAGAAGTTAAAAAGAAAACCTTTCAAGAAACTTAAGCCTACTGACCAACAAAATCTAATTAATGAATAAACCATTCCTATCAAGTGAAAATTTTTCCAAAAATGTGAATTTTTAACGACTGAGGCATGAATTAAATTTGAATGGACTAAAACCGAAAAGGTTTGCGTCAAAATCTTTAGAAATTCATAGTTTAGCCTATTAGCCTAGCAATGTCTCCTCAACTTTTAAATTTCTAAGGTTTATGCGCCTTTCGGTTTAAGGGCTCCAAACTTTCAGCTTCTTTCTACATTTCATGAAATTCCGGAAAACATTTTGGCATCAAAACTATTTTGTCTGAGGCAAATCACTTTTTTGAACGCTGGATCTTCGAATTTTGGCTATTCTGCTTAAGACTTTAAGGATTCCACCCGGCATTAGCATTATGAATATGACGGTTAATGAGGCGTATATGAGGATGCGTATCCTATAGATGAAAACGCGGAGCATCTCGGTTAAGAAAACAAGGATGTAAGCTCCAATTACTGGACCTACAATTGTTCCCATTCCGCCAACTATTGTCATTGTAAGCGGCATGAAAGATGTGTCAATGGATAATCCCTCCGGAGTTATCGCCATCATGTAGTAGGCGTAAAAGCTTCCAGCGATTCCGGAGAAGAAGGCGCTCAGTGTAAAGGACAGAAGCCTGTATTTGGTGACGTTTATCCCTGAAGCCTTTGCAGCCGTCTCGTTTTCCCGAATTGCAGTGAATGGTATTCTAAAAAAATAATTTGCAATCAAGTGTATTATGTTTACGAAGACGAACATTAGAATAAGTGCAATGTAATAGTTAGGGATTGTCCCAAGCACTAAAGCCGCAATAGGCATACCTTCATCTCCACGCGTCACGTCTGGAAACGCAATTACTATAGACCTTACTGCTTGGGAGAAGGCTAAAGTTGTTATTGCAAGATAAGGCCCTGAAAGCCTTAAGCAGGGTATTCCCACAATCAAGCTGAAGGCAGCCATACAAACTCCTGCAATTAAGGGGCATAAGAGTTGTGGAACGTTATACCACATTGTAAGAAAAGCTGAAATATACGCTCCTCCTCCGAAAAATAGGGCATGGCCTAAACTTACTTGACCAGTATAGCCAGAAATTAGATCCCAGCTTGAAGCCAAAACAGCATATATATTCGACAATATTATGATGTGAATAATATATTCATTTTCTATAAATGCAGGGATTAATGCAAGAATAACTAATGGAATAAGGCGAATTAACAGTTTAAAAATAGCACTTCTCAATTTTAACCTTGCCTTAAACATTAGGTTCTGCGCCTCCATAGACCAGAAAGCCCTGAAGGCTTAATTGTCAATATGATAATTATTAAAATAAAGTAAACTGTTGTACGCCAAAGTGGAGAAATATAATACCCAATGTAAGACTCCACTATTCCCAATATGAAGCTGGCTATTATCGCTCCCCTGACATCGCCTAAACCCCCAACGATTGTAATGGACAGGGCTATTGAAAGATATTCCCATCCGCTTGCTGAATGAAACATATAGATTGAACTTAGAAATATGCCTGCAACTGCAGCTAAAGCGCTGGCAAGGGCGAATGTGAGTGTACGTACCCGTTTAATATTGACACCGAAAATTGATGAAGCCTCC
>JBBITX010000084.1:0-3308 GCA_037440545.1 Candidatus Bathyarchaeota archaeon | reverse complement strand
AGCGCGTATTGCCCTACCCCACTTAGACTTCTGAATGAAAAACCACAACGCCAGTATTAGGACAACGCTTAACGCAAGAAGCATTACCCGGTAGATGCCAATTGAGATGCCGAGAAAGTTTAAGGACCCTGAAACGTAAATTGGGCTTGTTATATAAGTTGGACCCCACACTATGTAAATAATTTGTTCAAGGATTTTTCCGACGCTGATGGTAATCACCACTAACCGAACAGCAGAAGCCCTAAACGGATAAACTCCTCCCCTTTCAATGATCATTCCAACGAGAAAAACGAAGAAAATTGCTAAGGTTGCTGCTGTAAAAATATTACCTGAAAACCAGCCGGATAGGGTGTACGTTACAAAAGCAGCCATGGCAAGCAGAGAGCCATGGGCAAGATTCACAACATCCATTATGCCAAAAATTAATGAGAGCCCAACCGCTGCAAGTGCATATAAAGCGCCTAACATTAAACCATTAATGATTAATTGTACAATTACTGCAATCATTTATTATATAACCTCTCCATAATATTAACGGTTAATATGTCCTAACGTAAAATATAAAAGCTTTACCCGGAAACAGTTTAACACAGTGGCAGAGGACAATTAAAGTTGGATGTTTTAAAAGTTGAAGGTTTAACAAAGTCGTTTGGAGGCCTTGTTGCTGTTAAAAATGTAAACTTAAGTGTGGGAGAAGGTGAGATCCTAGGTTTAATCGGGCCCAATGGGGCGGGTAAAACTACAATATTCAATTTGATAACTGGGTTTATTAAGCCTGACGCTGGAACAATAGTTTTTAAAGGAAGGAATATAACCAGAGCCCCCCCACATCTTGTTGTTAGACAGGGAATAGCCAGAACATTTCAATTGGTTAATCCATTCGGCAACTTAAGCGTTATAGACAACGTGTCTATTGCTTTGTATGGGAAAAGAGGGATTAGATCAACGGATAAAGCTGAGGAAATTCTTGCGCTTATGAGACTGAATCATCGGAAAAATGAGTTAGCCAAAAATTTGCCGCACGGCGAATTAAAAAAGCTTGAAATAGCCAGGGCCTTGGCAACCGAGCCCAGCCTGCTTTTGCTTGATGAGCCATTCGCTGGTTTAAGTTTCGAAGAGGTTTCAGAATTAATGGAACTTGTGAAGAAATTAAATGATGAGGGCCTAACAATAGTGATTGTTGAGCATGTTATGAGGGTAATCATGAAACTTTCGCATCGTGTAGTTGTCATTTGCGATGGCGTAAAAATAGCTGAAGGGAAACCGTCAGAAATAACTGAGGATAAAAGAGTTATAGAAGCCTACCTGGGAGGTGAAGTTTCTGCTTAGCGTCGAAAACATCACTGTCCATTACGGAGCAGCTTTAGCCTTAAACAATGTAAGTTTAAACATGAAAGAAGGAGAACTTGTAGCAGTTTTAGGTCCCAACGGAGCTGGAAAGACAACCCTCCTAAGGTCAATTTTCGGACTTAAGAAAATTAGTAAAGGATCAATTAATTTCATGGGAAAAGAAATTCATAAACTTTCACCATACAATATAACTAAAAGCGGCATTTCCCTATGCCCAGAGAGGAGAAGACTTTTCCCAGACATGACAGTGTTAGAAAACCTTGAAATGGGCGCTTATCTACGCAAAGATAAAGATGAAGTAAAAAAGGATTTGAATGGAGTTTATGACCTTTTTCCAGTTCTAAGAGAAAGGAGAAATCAAAGGGCTGGAACTCTAAGCGGAGGTGAACAACAAATGCTGGCCATAGGAAGGGCTTTAATGGCTAAACCTAAACTTTTAATGTTGGATGAGCCCTCCCTTGGCTTATCGCCAATCGTTAAAGGGAAAATTTTTAAAAGCGTCCAAGAGATCAGAAAGGAAGGCACCACAATTCTGCTTGTTGAACAAGATGCGTATTCAGCTCTAAGGATAGCTGACAGGGCGTATATACTTGAAACTGGAAATGTGGTTTTAGAGGGAAGCTGTAAAGAACTACTAGCAAATCAGCAGGTTAAAAGGGCATATTTAGGCATTTAGACGGGAAAACGAGCTGAACTAACTAAGTCTACGATAAAAAAGGGGTATAAAGTTTGAATTATTTTATCCCATCCAAGGTGCTTTCATATAGCTCTTCTCAGCCATCTCGGGCGGCCAGATTACATAAGGCTTTCGATTCATCCACTGTGCCAATACGCCATTTATATATCCTGGGGCCCAGTAAATGGCTCCATGATCTGAAGGGTCTATTTTAGTAATTCCTCTTACCCCAACTATTTCCACTGTTTCGTAGGCTTTAATAATGGCGTTCCACTCTAAAGTACCTGCCTTCTCGACCGCAGCGGCTACGAAATACATAAGGTCATATCCAGCTGGTCCCTCTAGACCGCAAGCTCTGTAGCCGTACTTCTTATAAAACTTGTTAAAAAATGGCACAGTTTTTTCGGTTAAAGACACGTTCCAGCTCCATGTGCCGAAGGCCAAGTAGTCTGAGGCTTCTCCCAAAAGCTCAGCTGTCTCCCACATTGAAAGCGAAGCCATAATGGCAAAGTATGGTACAGGCAGCCTATTTTCATAAATTTGTTTAGCAAGGGTTACTTCTGCTCCGCTAAAGATATTAATGATAACCGCGTCAGGTTTAGCTTCCCTCACCTTCATTATGGCTTCGCTAAAGTCCTTACTCCCAGCCGGCATAATTATCTCGCCTAAACAATTTATTTTTCTGTCGGCAGCAAAAACCTTCAAGAATTCGCCACTTCGCACAGAAAATGTTAGGGTCTCTCCTATATACATATAGGTTGCAGCATTTACGATGTCTGTCAGAAACTTTAATCCGAGTTTTGCAACGTCGTCATAGTAGGGATGTATCGTGAAGAAATTTCTGAATTTCTGAGGATTTTGCGTATATACCAGCACAGGACCAGAGGAAATGGGCGAAATATAGGGTATCCCTACACTTGACACATATTCACTTATTGCAACCACATTGCCTGAATGGAGCACACCTGTTAGCAAGTCAACTTTATCTAATTCAACTAACTTCTTAGCCGCGCTTAAGCACTTGTCGGGGTTTCCCTCGTCATCTTCAATTATTGGCTTTACTTCTCTCCCAAGCATACCACCTTTCTCGTTTATCTCTTCAAGCGCCAACATCGCTCCATCATGAACCTCTTTCCCTAACCTAGCAGATGCCCCTGTCAAAGGAAGAATTAACCCTATTTTGATTGGTGGACCAGGAGTAGGAGTGGGAGTGACAGGAGTAGGAGTGGGAGTGACAGGAGTGGGAGTGACAGGAGTAGGAGTGGCAGGAGTAGGTGTAGCT
>JBBITX010000083.1:0-5051 GCA_037440545.1 Candidatus Bathyarchaeota archaeon | reverse complement strand
CTTCCTGGAATGCAACTTAAAGCCCATCCAGCCCCAAATATTAAGAAAGCAAGAAGTGGGCCTTCGCTTTGGGTTAAATTCAATAGGCTTTTGGTTCCCATCCAAGGGGCCACCAAGAAAAGTGCAAGCGGTGCACCTATCAATAGAGTGCCTATGCTCTCTGTAAGGGCTGATATTAGGCGCTTTTTCTCGCTTATTTTTAAACGCTTTAGAAGCCAGTAGAACAGCCCGACAATTATGCCTCCTGGGATTCCACCTGGAAAGGCGTATATGGTCCCTATGCCCAACATGTTTCTTATTATTCCTATGAAGATTGCAGCCACCGCCGCCCAGAGGGGTCCTGCAAGCACCCCTAAAATTGCGTTGATCATGTGTTGTGTTGGGTTGGCCTTTGTCCCGAAAACCACAAACCATGTGTAGGGGGATACAGCCACTCCTAATGCTGAGAAAATTATGAGTAGAGCCAACTTCTTAATATGAACTGTTGCGTTATTCATTTTCCTTCACTTCTTCTGCAAGTTCGATTAGTAGTTTAGCTAAATCGTAGGCATTTTCTCCGAAAATTACTATCATAGGTTCTTTACCTACGTCCCCCCTGTGGTAAACGACGTCAGGAGCCTTTCCAACAGCCTTAATTGCTTCTTTTATGCCCCAAGGTATCGTCATGCCCTCGATTTTCTTTATTTCCTCAGGCTCTTTTCCTCTATCGTAGAAGGATACTGTCACATTCCGTTTTTGTAGAATTTTAAGGATGCCCTCTGAAAATTTAATGTTAATTGCAGCTTTCTTACACTTATCATGGTTAGTTATTTCCAGTATATATTTGGCTAGGTGGGATGAGCAACCGAATTTCGCGTTTCCAACAGCCTTAATGCCACTTAGGGTTTTAACAATTCTACCATCTATTGCGGCTACGTCATTAACGTTTTCTGCGTAGGGAATAGCCATGGCGATGTTCATGCCTACTTCCGGCACAAAATCCGCAACTTTAATCGACGCTTCAATCAGAGTCTTCGCCTTCTCCACATTCATTAAAACCTCATATCTTGAGGATTCCCGATAAAGCTGAGCCATAGGATTCACTGGACCATAACCCTTTCCAATGTTTAAACCAAACTTTACACCTAAGGCAACCAGTTCCTTCGCCTTTTCAACAGCTGAGGGTATTGGCAATTTTTTAGCAAGTCCAGCGGCTATTGCGGCAGAGAAACTGCAACCTGTCCCATGTGTGGTTCTTGTGTCTAGCCTAACGCTTCGGAATGTTTTGAATATGCCTTCAAAGTAAAGGATGTCAACTGCTTCTTTTCCTTCTAGATGTCCTCCCTTAATGACAACCGCTTTGGGGCCAATCCATTGAATTTTTTCAGCCGCCGCCTTCGCATCCTCCATATTTTCAATCTTGAGCTCAGCGAGCTTTTCAGCTTCAAATTTGTTGGGCGTTATGACTGTAGCTTTTGACAGTAGATACTTTTTTAGAGCGTCTACAGCTTTAGGCTTCAAAAGTGGAGATCCTGATTTTGCAATCATCACAGGGTCAACAACTAAGGGGAAATCATACTTAGAAACTTCTTCGGAGACAACTTTTATTATTTCCTCGTTGTAAAGCATCCCTGTTTTTCCAGCATCAATGCCTATGTCTTCAGCTACAGCCCTTATCTGATCACGAACCATTTCGGGTTTCACAGCTTCAATTGAAGCAACCTCCGTGGTGTTTTGTGCTGTTATGGCTGTTATAGCAGTTGTTCCATGAACCCCTAAGGCTGCAAAGGTCTTTAGATCTGCTTGAATTCCCGCTCCCCCTCCGGAATCGCTTCCAGCAATTGTTATGGCTACTGGAATTTTTTCTTTCAACGTCGAATCACCTTTTCAACCATATATAACGTTAAGGCTGAAACTATAAATGACGGTATGCTTGAACCCAAAGTTGTATAATTGTAGAAGATGAAGTAAACCAAAATGCCGACAAACCAGGAGAAAAGCGGTTTAACTCTAAGGTTATTTGCTGAGGAATAGAATTCTTCATGGCTGTATTTCCTTTTCTTGATTATATAAAAGTCTGCGGCAAGTATGCCAAGCAAGGGCACGAAGACAGCCCCTATATAAAGGAGGAAGCTTTCATATGCAACTTGCCACTCTTGCGGTATCAAAGCTGCCAAAAAAATGCTTAAAATGGTGATTGCAACAATTATTTTCCACTGTTTGACTTTTGGAAATATGTTCTGTATCGAAACTGCACTGGAGTAGATATCTGCAAACCCATTGTCTGTTTCGTCCACGAGAAGTATGGCTAAGGCTAAACCTCCAAAAGTTATGGATACGATTGCAGATATTATGGTCTGGCCGGCATGGGCCAGAACCAGGAAGGCCCCTAAAGCGTAAAACCAAGAATTTGCGAAGGTGTAGCCGGCAATTGTTCCAAAGAAGGCTCCCCTCTCATTTTTTGAGAATCTATTATAGTCTGAAACTAGTGGCCACCATGATATTGGCATGGCTATTACTAGATCTAACGCTAACGTTACAGGTAACGATCCGTCTCCAGCTGCTGTGAAAAGTTTTGGAAAATTGGTGAGCACAACATATGTGATAAATGTTGCTGTGCCATATGTTAGCCATATTGCAAACTTTTCAAGCCACTGGCGAACAACAATTAATGGACCGCCTAAGCTTAAAAGCAAACACCAAAAGGCGAAAATGCAAATCCAAAAATGAATTGTGTAAGCGCCGAGGAATGGTCCGGTAATTAATAGGGCTGAGTTAGCCATAATGAGTATTTCGAATGAAGCCCAGCCAACCAGTTGAATCACGTTAAGGATTGTGGGTAGATAAGAACCCTTCAACCCTAAAACAGCCCTTAAACTGACCATAGTAGGTATGCCATACTTGCTCCCTAAGCCGCCTGCTAACCCTAACATGAAGGAACCTAAAAGTGAACCTAAAACCGCTATGCCAACTGCTTCAAGTGTGGATAAGCCTGGAACAAGCAACCCTCCAGCTTGAAGAACAAGTAAACCTACTGCTAAACTTGACCAGAGGAAAAAGTAATCAACAGAGGTTAAAATCCTCTTCTCGGCTGGTACAGGATCAATTCCCCATTCTGGTGGCAATTTAACCATTTGGATACACCTCCAAAACCTTAGCAGCTAAATTCTCTCGTGTAGAGAACTATTCTCTTCTCTTCTATTTCCACGGTTTTCCCTCCGCCAGCATTACCTGGATCAGGTTCTAGGGGTCGACGGTGTTCAACCGTCCTCTCAGCCAGGTCACGATCCTAGCTCCCCCAAACCACTGATCTGTTAAACTGTTGTCATATTAAAATTTTTTGGACTGACCCTTCTATGTACATCCCATTCGAGTTAATAGGCAGAATGCTTTTTTAGGTGTTTCTTCATTCTCCTAAAAGTTAACGCTCGATATGGGATGTTAGGCATGAAAAAATTACCTAAAACGTTTGACGCCGTTTCCGTTGAGCGTAGGTGGCAGAAGTTATGGGAAGAGATGGGAATTTACCGTTTCGACTGGAGCGACTATGATCGGCCGACTTTCAGCATTGACACTCCTCCACCTTATCCTTCCGGAGAGTTTCATATGGGTAATGTTTTAAACTGGACTTATTTTGACATGGTTGCCCGTTATAAGCGTATGAGAGGCTACAATGTTTATTTTCCCCAGGGCTGGGACTGTCATGGTTTAGGAATTGAAGTTCAGGTGGAGAGGGAACATAACATTAGGAAGAGCGACTTGTCTCCAGACGTTTTTAGAAAGCTCTGCATGAAGCTTGTTGAAAAATATATTGCCATTATGAGGGAGGGGGTTACACGTTTAGGCTGCAGCGTCGACTGGACAACCGAATATCGCACTATGGATCCTGAGTATTGGAGGAAAACTCAGCTTAGCTTCATCATATTATTCCGTAAAGGTTTCATTTATCAGGGAACACATCCTGTCAACTGGTGTCCTCGGTGCGAAACTGCCATAGCGGATGCTGAGGTCGATTATGAAGAGAGGGATGGTAGGCTTCATTACATTAGGTTTCCATTTGAAAATGGTCCTAGCTACCTGATCATAGCCACAACACGTCCAGAGTTTATTCCGGCATGCGTTGCTGTAGCTGTAAACCCCACAGATGAGAGGTACAGCCAATACGTAGGTAGAAGAATAGTGGTTCCACTTGTAAAAAGAGTGGTGGAAATAATCCAGGATGAAGGCGTTGAACCCTCCTTTGGCTCTGGAGTTGTTATGATCTGTACTTACGGAGACAAAGAAGATGTAAGAACCGTGAAGAGGCACAACCTCCCCGTAATTACAATTCTGACAGAGGATGGGAGGATAAACGAAAAAGGAGGAAAATATGCTGGTTTAACCGTTGAAGAAGCTAAAGAAGCCATAGTAAAAGACTTAGAGGCTGCAGGGCTTATTGAAAAAACTGAAAAGATTAGACAGGAGATAGGTGTTTGTGAAAGATGTAAAACTCCTATAGAGATTCTTGAGCGTAAACAGTGGTTTATGAAAACCCGCATTTTAACAGAGAAAGTTGAGGAGAAGGCAAATGAGATTGTATGGTACCCAGAGTATATGAAGACTCGCCTAATAGATTGGGCTCGATCCCTAGACTGGGACTGGGTTATAAGCCGTCAACGCATATTTGCAACTCCGATACCCATATGGTACTGCAGAAAATGTGGAGAAACAATACTGGCTGAAGAAGAATGGGTTCCAGTGGATCCTAAACTTGAAAATCCCAGAATAGAATGCTGTCCAAAATGCCGTGGAAAAGAGTTCATTCCTGAAAAAGACGTTTTTGACACGTGGATGGATTCATCAATAACATGCGCTGTGCACGCTGGATGGCCGGACCGCGAGGATTGGAGGAGGCTTTTCCCAGCAGACATGCATCCTTCAGGCGTTGACATAATTAGAACATGGGCTTACTACCTGATGGTTAGACACATAGCCCTCTTCGATGAAAAGCCTTTCAAAAGCTGTTTGATTAATGGCATGGTTTTAGGCTCAGATGGTAGAAAAATGAGCAAATCCCTAAAAAACTATGTGGC
>JBBITX010000082.1:0-5099 GCA_037440545.1 Candidatus Bathyarchaeota archaeon | reverse complement strand
ATATAAACTTTACATGTTGAGATTTCAAAAATAATCATGAAAATTTGAAAAATGAGTTTTAGAAGACGCTAGAGGAGTGGAGCTTTAGAGTGAAACTAGGAGTTCCAGAATGTTGTGGGTTGATTAGTAATGTTTAATTTTAGTGATATTATTCTGTATACTCGTTTCACATTTGCAAAATCTAAGCGGTAGTGGAATGTGATGGGTGGAAACGTACATAAGAAGGGAACTTTGACTATTAATGATCTTATTAATAAAGTTAAAGCTGAAAAAGATTTTCGGAAGGCTGGCGCCATAGCACTGTTCATAGGCGTTGTTCGAGGAGAAAACCCTTCCGGAGAGGAAGTTGAAAAAATAGAAATAGAGGCCTATGAAGAATTAGCTAAAGCTTCATTGAGTAGAATATGTGATGATTTAAAGGAAAAAGATGGCATAGTTGACGTTCAAATTCACCATTTCATTGGAGAGTTTAATGTGGGAGAAGACCTTGTCTATGTCTTGGTTGCGGGTTCTCGTAGAGAAAACGTTTTTCCAGTCTTAGTTGAAGCTGTGGAAAGATACAAGAAGGAAGCTCCTATTTTTAAGAAGGAGTACACTGTGGACAAAGAGGGCAATGTAAGGAGCTGTTGGTTAGCTGAAAGAGGGATTTAAAATCCAACATTTTGAAAAATGTTATTAAGCTTAATTTAAATCTAGAATTGGAGATGAGAAGTTGGAGCCGAAAAGCTACACTTGGTTTGAAAGGAGACGTAGGAGTAAGGCTTTAGATTTAGCTCAAGAACAAATAACAAAGGCTCTTGACACAGTTACACTCCTCCACCAAGCCGTTCAGAAAATGTTGGGAGATAAGAAGAAGGAAGCACTACGGGATGTTGAGAACATGTTTAAAGTGGAGAGAGATGTGGACAGGCTTAGAACAGAAGTATTTAAAGAACTTTCAAGGGGTGTGGCCCTCTATGCAGAATACCGCGAGGACTTAATGCACCTGGTTAAAAGGCTTGACACCCTCGCTGACCATGTCAAGGACGCTGCAAGATGCATCAAAATGCTTGAAAACTCTAAAATTCCAAAGGAGTTATGGGAAAACACGGTTCGAACAACATCATTTTTAGTTGAATGCGCCCAAGCATTAAGGGGCAGCATTGAAAAAATCGCTGCAAACCCCGCCGAAGCCATAAACGGAGCTAAAAATGTTGAGGAAGTTGAAAGGAAAATAGATGATGAATACCTTAAAATTAAAGCTTTATTCGTTAAATATGCCGGAGAGATGGATTGCGGTTCAATGGTCATATTTGATGATTTAGTGGAGTTCATTGAGCAAGCCGCGGACATGTGCGCAGACACCGCAGACTACATTGTGATACTAGCAAGCAGAGACTAACTGTCTTCGGCTACCTCGCTTAAGCTAATTTTTCCCCTACGGCTAAGCTTTGACTAGGAAGCCTGGGAAAGTTAGGCTTAAACTTTTATGGACTAACTAACGATTTTAACGAGAAAATTAATTTGAGAGTTTTTGGATTTCCAGAGTTGGAGGTTTTTATAAGTCACCGGTTTTCTTCTGATATTTTCAGCTTGTTTGAACTGATGACGCTTTAAATGTTAGGAAAACTCTTGAGTCTATGTTGAGTTTCATCTCGTTAAATGACCTTTTAGTTATCTGCACAAAGAAGTGTTTTCCAAATCTTACTTTCACCTTTAGTTTAACCACTGGACCTTGATCGAATATTTGCACTATTTTGCCTTCAAAGGTGTTTCTTGCACTTGTAACTAGTGGGGATGTGGATAATATAATGTCTTCTGGAGGCACGTGGAACGTTATTTCTCCTACTTTATTGAAGGCAGCTTCAACTTGCATTCCCCCGCCTACGTCGATGATGGATGTGCCTTCGGCTGAAACTCTTGAAACTCCGGTAAAGACGTTTTCAAGTCTTGCAAAATCTTTTAAGAATTTTGATGGTTTTCCAAAAATTTCTTGAAATGTGCCGATTTGATCTATTTTCCCCTCATTTAGCACGGCAATTCGAGATGCTAGGTTTTCCGCTTGAAACACGTTATGGGTTGCCATTATAATTGTTGTTTTCTTTTCTTTATTAACGCGGGATAAAGCCTCCTCAACTATTGAAACATTTCTAGGGTCAAGGTTTGCTGTAGGTTCGTCAAGGAGCAGCAGCTCAGGCTCTGTCACTAAAGCTTGAGCTAGGGCTACCCTCTGAGCCTCCCCTCCAGATAAAGCTAAAGCGTTTTTGCGTTCAAAGCCGGGCAAATGCACTAATTCCAGTGCTGCCTTGACCTTTTTCTCAATATTCGCTTTGTTTTCACCTCTAACTTTCAAACCATATGCTATGTTGTCGAAGACGCTCATGTTAAAGAGAACTGTTTTTTGGAAAACCATGCTTATTCTTCTCCGCAAGGAGTTAATTTCTTTTGCAGAATAGGTTATCGCTCTTCCGTCAAACAAGTATATCCCTCTTGTAGGCTTCTCAAGCAAATCTAGTATTCGGAGTATAGTGGTTTTGCCCGCCCCGTTTGGACCTAAAAGAACGAAGATTTCTCCATTTTCAACTTTGAAGCTAACATCCTTCAACACTTGTTTTCCTGAGTACTCTTTAAATAGACTTTGAACCTCAATCATGGCTTTCTACCTAGTTGTCCCCCTCACTTGTATAATTGTTAATGCAAGATTTATTATGAAGGCCATGGACAGCAGAATAATGCCGAGGGCTATGGCAAGGTCGAAGTTGCCTAGGTTGGTTTCAACAACTATTGCTGTGGTTAATGTTCTTGTAACCCATCTAATGTTTCCTCCCGTGATCATAATGCCCCCCACCTCTGAGATTGCAGCTCCAAAGGCCACAATAACTGCAGTTAGCACGCCCATTCGAGCTTCCCTCAAAACCATCCAAGCCGCCTGACTGCCTGTCGCGCCAAGTGAAAGAGCTTTCTCCCTCACCGCCTTTTCAACGCTTCCCACAGCAGACATTGTCACGCCAATTATTATTGGCACCGCCATTATCAGCTGAGTTATTATCATGGCCGTAGGCGTATACAATAACCCAAGCGGCCCAAATGGACCTGAGGATGTGAGGAGAAGGTAAACCGCTAAGCCTACAACGACTGGCGGCAGCCCCATAAACGTATTTATGATGCTTCTCAGCGTAATGTCCACGAAGCGCATTAATATCCTCTTTCCCTTAAACCTTCCAAGTCCCAAAACTGTTCCGATGGGTACGCCTATCAGTGCGCCAATTAAAACTGCTGTTCCAGAAACCCTTAAAGACAAAAATGTTATGCTTAGAATCTCTTCCCAAAAATTTCCCTCAATCACGATCTCTCATCACCCTGAGTCATTTTGGGAGTCACATAAAAATGCGGGGTTGAGACGATTACCTGCGCCCTCCACTTTAAGTCTCTTCCTCCAAAGGCTTCAGGGTTTTGGGATTCATACCATGCAATTTCCTTTTCCTGTTCTGGAAAACCTAGCGTGTGGGCTAATGGGATGTTACGTGCCATTGGTTTGAACAAAGTTTCTCCCTCTTTAGTGAAGTTTGCTATGAGGTTCTGGCCTTCTTCAGAGATTATAAACTGAGCCAACGCCAACCCGCCCTTGTAATTTCTCTGAGGATATTTTTCTGGGTTGACAAGTATGATAGCGTACGGATTGAGCAAAATTTTGTCGCCTTCAACTAGAATGGCCATGCTTGTTAATTTACTTTGGAATGAAGCCCAGGTTGCTCTGTCCGCCAGTGTGTAGGCTCCTTTTTCGTTAGACATCCGTAGCACAGTTCCCATGCTTGCGCCCGCTTCTATATACCATGTTTGAGTTCTGTTTGAAGGTGTAATTCCCAACATGCTCCAGATGCTTAATTCTAATGTGTGTGTTCCAGAATTGTCAGCACGGGAAACAAAAACTGCCCTGCCCTCTTCGCCTTTTTCGCTTATCCTCTTGAAAGCCTCTGTAGCATTAGCAAGGCCCTTTATTCCAGCCGGGTCATCCTTAGGACCGATTATTATAAAGTCGTTGTACATGACGCCAACTCTGTGAATGCCATATGTGCTATTGATAAACTCTAGTTCCAAATTTTTAGAATGCACGAGGACTAGGTCCGCATCGCCTCTCTTAGCGATTTCAATTGCTTGGCCTGTGCCTACTGAAATCACGTGAACCTCAACGTTATGTTTGCTTTCAAACTTTGGCATCAAATAGTCTAGCAATCCTGAGTCATAGGTGCTTGTGGTGGTTGCTAATACAATAATTGAATTCCTAGACCTTGAATAATGTTCATGGCCAAGCATACCTAAAGCGATAACTGTTAATATGATGATAACAACTGCGATTTTGGGTGGATTTTTCGTCTTCATTACCTCCGGAATATCGTTATGTACGAATGTATATATCGTTAATGTATATCTTAATAAGCATAGCGGTATAAATAATAACAAGCATGCTCACCCAAAAGAAGAGGAAACCTCTAGCAAAAGTCTGGCTTGAATATGAGGGAAAGCCAATTCTAGGCGGTGGCGGGGCTAAAATATTAGAGGCTATTAAAGAGGAAAAATCCATATCAAAAGCAGCTCAAAAAATTGGAATGTCCTATCGATACGTCTGGAACTACCTGGCTAGAATAAAAAACGCCCTAGGCGAACCTGTAATTGAAACATTTAAAGGAGGAAAAACAGGGGGAGGGGGTGCCAAACTGACCTTCTTGGGTGAGTATCTGATTAAGGAATATAGGAGAGTTGAGAATTATGTGGGAGAAATCTTATGCGATGAAGAGTATTGGGAGGCGGTTGGACTGAAAATAAGCGCCAGAAACAGGTTGAAAGGCGTTGTTAAAAACGTTGATAGAGGTGACGTCGTAACCAAGGTTAAGGTGGAAATCAACGTGCCAGTAACCATAACTGCCCTCATCTCAACTGAAGCCGCCGAAGACCTAAACATCAAAGTCAACGACAAGGTTGAAGCAGTTATCAAAGCAACCGAAATCATGATAGCCAAAGAAAAATAGGCACAATGAGGAACAATGCCTTAAGCACTGGAACAACCATTGTCTTCAAAAAGCTTAATGGGAAACATCTTTTAGTAGCATACTCTAAAGAGG
>JBBITX010000081.1:0-5125 GCA_037440545.1 Candidatus Bathyarchaeota archaeon | reverse complement strand
GGGATTGTTATGGTTTGCAGTGGCCATTTCATTTCCAGCTCAGGTTTTGTCCTTGTTTAGCTCTGATGTGGATTTCATAAATGCTGGAATTCAGGCCTTGCAGATATTTTCTTTAAACTTCATCTTTCAAAGCGTAGAATTTTTCGCAAGCTCCTTTTTCCAGGGGATTGGCAAGGCGTTCTATTCTCTTTTAGCAACGTCTTCGCGGTCACTGATTTTTTCAATACCATCCCTGCTAGTCATGCCTAACATTTTTGGGTTAACGGGACTTTGGGCGGTTTTCCCTCTAGCCGCTGTCCTATCCGCTTTCCTAAACCTAGCTTTGACAGCAATAACTTTCCGCAGCCTCTAAAACCCAGTATTATTCACATTTGGTGGTTGGGCTTCATTTAGACAACATAGTATTTTATAACTTTGCTCATGCTTTTAGGAACCTCATATGTTTTCATAAGCCTTCTTATTATTTCCATCATTGCAGGCTGAAGACGAGCTATGTCAGTGAAAGTGACGAGGCCAACTAGTTTGCCGTTTTCCACAACTGGAAGTTTCTTAATTTTTTTCTTAAACATAATTTCCACGGCATCTTCAAGTTCCATTTCAGGGTTTACAACAACTGGGGGAGTGGACATCACATCGCTTACAAAAGTTTCGTCAGGTTTTCTGCCTTCAGCCACAACTCTTTTTAGAATATCTCTTTCAGTTAGGATTCCGACAACCTCGCCCTTTTCAACTATCAGCAGACAGCCAACCTCAAAATCATTCATCAACTTAACTGCTTCCATGACGTTAGCGGTTGTTTCAACCGTCACTAAGTCCCTCACCATAACATCGCGAACTAACAGCATTAAACAAGCCTCCTTAAACACTTAACATCCATTATTGTTTTTAAGACTTTTCAGTAATAATACCAGTCAAACCGTTAAGGTATAATAGACATTTGACAGAGACAGGAGAAGCTTACAGTTTATGGCGAGATAATTTTAGGTTTTTAGCGGGTTTTCGATAAGACATTTTTGAATTGTTTATCTTTAGTGCCATTTCCATATTTTTCTTCCCATGGTTAGTTCTGGGAATACTAGCAGTCCCCAGCTTGCTACGCAAATTACGTATGTGAGGTCTGTTAGGCTTAGGGCGGTTAGGTGGAATAGCTGTTGTGTTATTGGTATGTAGGTTATTCCAAGGGTTAAGGCTATTGAAGCTAAATCAGCTAGGACGAAGAATTTGTTTTGAAGGGCTTTCTTTCCCATTCTCCACACGCTGTGTTTTTCTGATCGGCAGTTCCAGACTACGAAAAGTTCGAACATTGCCGCCTGCACGAAGGCTGTGGTTCTGGCTTCTATTAGGGTTTCTTCTGTTCCGAAGCCGTGGGCTGGCCACACATAATATTCTAGGCAGAAGACTAGAATTGTTCCTGCGGCTTGTAACATGAAGGATGTTATTATAAACGCTCCCATTCCATGTAATATTCCCTCTTCAGGTTTACGCGGCATTCTTTCCATGACGCCTACGTCTGGAGGATCTGTGGCCAATGCCACGGCTGGGGCTCCATCCGTTACAAGGTTAATCCAGAGGATCATAGCCGGCAGCAATGGTAGTGGAAAGAGTTTTTCTCCAAATATTCCGCCCAGTATGGCGAATGAGCCTATGACGAGGAGTTCGTCGAAGTTGCATGCAAGGAGGAAACGTGCATATTTCCTTATGTTATCATATATAACTCTGCCTTGTTCAACAGCCTTAACTATTGTTGCGAAGTTGTCATCCATCAATACGAGGTCTGAGGCTTCCCTTGTGACGTCTGTTCCGGTTATGCCCATGGCAACGCCTATGTCAGCTGCCTTCACAGCTGGCGCATCGTTAACGCCGTCTCCAGTCATAGCTACAATGTGGCCTTTCTTCTTTAAAGCGTTGACAATTTTCAGCTTGTGCTCAGGCGAAACCCTTGCGTAAACGGTTACTTTATCAACAATGTCTTCAAATTCTTTATCGCTTAGCTTGTCCATTTCAGCTCCTGTTAAAACCATGTCTCCTTCTTTGAATATTCCAACTTCTTTTGCCACGGCTATGGCTGTCAGCTTATGGTCTCCTGTTATCATAACAGCCTTTATTCCTGCTTTTTGGCAGAGTTTGTTAGCCTCTATGGCCTCCTCTCTAGGAGGGTCTATCATGCCTTGTAGTCCAATGAAAACCATTCCATTTTCAACGGCTTCACTTTCATATTTTGTTAAATTTTCAGGCAGCCTTTTGTACGCCATGGCTAAGACGCGTAGGGCGTTTCCAGCAAGCTGTTCATTTGCTTGGAGAATTTTCCTTCTCTTATCATCTGTTAGTTTTTTAACTTTGCCTTCTTCAATTGTGTGGGTGCATCTTTCAAGAAGTGTTTCGGGAGCGCCCTTCATGTAAGCGTGAACTTCGCCTTCTGGAGTTTTATGAATTGTTGTCATACGCTTTCTTTCGGATGTGAATGGGATTTCACCTATTCTTGGGTAGCGTTTCTCCAACTCCTCTATGTTTATTCCAGCCTTGGCAGCTGCAACTAGTAGGGCTCCTTCGGTTGGGTCTCCGAAAATTTCCCAAGTGTTGTTTTGGTCGTTTCTGCGGAGTTCTGCGTTGTTGCATAGGGCTCCAACTCGTAGGAGCAGTTCGAGGCTTCCTTCAGGGGTTAAGGCGTCTTCGCCTATTCGAAATTCACCTTTAGGTTCGTAGCCTACTCCTGTTACCTCAATAAACTCTTCTTCAACGTAAATTTTACGCACCGTCATCTCTCCTTTTGTTATGGTTCCAGTCTTGTCTGAGCATATTACGGTGACTGCTCCTAGGCTTTCAGCTGAAGATAGCCTCCGCACTATTGCGTTTCGCTTTGCGAATTCTCTTGCTCCAAGGGCCAGTGCTATTGTCACTATTGCCGGTAGGCCCTCTGGAACGGCGGAAATTGCCAGGGCTATTGAGGACATGAAGGCTCCTATGAAACCTTCAATTTCAAATTGCATCTGCATTATCACTTCGAAAGCTTCGAGGGCGAAGATCAGCACACATACTGCCACAACTATTTTGGCTATTTTACTTGCAAACCTGTCAAGCTTTTTCTGGAGGGGGGTTTCCTCCTCCTCGGCGGTTTGAACCATTTCAGCGATTTTTCCAAACTCTGTGTTCATACCTGTGGCTGTTACAACAGCCTTACCCCTTCCATAAACTATGTGGGTTGCGGAGAAAACCATGTTCCTCCTTTCAGAAACAGGGGTTTCTTCATCTAAAACTTTCAGTTCCTTGCCAACAGGCGTGGATTCACCTGTTAAAACAGCTTCATTTGCTTTAAGCTCAACAACCTCTATAAGCCTTGCATCAGCGGCAACGTGATCTCCCTCTTCAAGGGCTAGAATGTCTCCTGGAACAACTTCGCTTGCAGGTATAACAGTCTCTTTTCCATCCCTTATCACGCGGGCTTTAGGCGCTGCCAGTTTTTTCAAGGCTTCTACAGCCTTTTCAGCTCTGTATTCTTGGACGAAGCCTGTGACGGCGCATAAAACCACTATGGCGCTTATTGTAATTGTGTCTGCGTAGGATTCCATGAATTCTCCTCCGTGAAGCATCTCCCAGTAGCCTATCCCTGCTGAGAATATTGTGGCCGCAATTAGGAGAAGTATGAATATGTCTTTAAACTCGTCTAGAAACATGTGGAGGGCTGTTCGACGCTTAACCCTCCTAATTTCGTTCAAACCGTATTTTTTAAGCCTTTCACTTGCCTCCTGTGAACTTAAACCTGCAGGGCCTACGCTTAACTCTTTGAAAACTTCATCTGTTTCCATGGCGTGCCATGGCTTAGTCATGCTCCCACTTCAAGTCAGAGATTTAGGTAAGACATGAATGGCGAGGTATAAAAATTTTGCATATAATACGCTAAAAAATCGTGTGGCAACGCGTAGGCACGGTTCCTTTATGCTTTCACCTTTAAACCGAGGGAAAGGAAAAATGTCGGTTTAGCATATTATAAAGCTGGGATGGGTATGGTGGAAGTTGTTAGGGCTTATGTTGTGGCTACTGTGAAAAGGGGAAGTGAACACAGGGCTGCTGAGAAAATTCGGAGGATGGCGGAAGTTACAGAAGTTCTTGTAACTTATGGACTCTACGATCTAGTCATCCGCATTGAAGCAAAAAGTCTGGGACACCTTGACAAGGTGGTTACAGACATAAGGCAAATGGAAGAAATCGAGCAGACAAGCACACTTGTCGGCGCCTAAAAATCAACAAATTTCATGTTGCAAAAGGAAAACTCAGCCTCGAGTGCAAATTTCATTTCATCTCATCTTCATGCCTATTTAATCTATGCGGGTGGCGGGCTTTAAGGACATTGAATAACAATTGTTTAATAAGCCTTGAAATCAGCCTATTCCAAAATGGCACCGAAGAGTTCCAATTATAAAAAGATGAAAAGAGTGGATGAAGCGCAGAGCTGACGGGTTGGCATTGAATTTCTTATGAGCGGATAGTCGTAATATTATCTTCTGACGTGGAATTAAGCGGCTACTATTATGTTATGATTCTTGTATTATGTCACGATTCGTAATATAAGTTAAATCTTTAAATTGTATAGGCATATAACATAGAGGTAAAGTGGATGGTTGATTTGAATGGTTGAGAGTGGAGAAGAGGAGAAGATTAAACGCATATTGACAGATCCTAAGCTTTCAGCTGTTAAGGCCATGCTTGAGAAGGACCATGCAATAGACTGCATACTCCTCCTATACCTAAATAGGGGGAAATGGAAGGAGGCTAAGGAGTTTATGAGACAGCTTGGATTAACGTTAAGCGACGGAACCTTCAGGGCGAGGATGATTGAAATTGAAGATTTAGGACTAGCCAGAAGCGAACGCATAGACCCCCTTAAAAAATATTATCTGAAAACAGAGTTGGGAGAGAAAATAGCAAGGCTCCTATTAGAATTCTTCGACAAACTAGGCATATAAAATTCGAAAACACGTTAAATCTTTCAATGATTTAAAGGCTGTTCAGCTGAAAAAGTAGATCATAATATGTTTCCAATCAATCTATTTTTGAAATCCTTGCTTTGTTAGAAAGTTAGCGCGTGGCATTTCTGCTCGCAATGTTTTGTTGTACACTTTCCTATTCT
>JBBITX010000080.1:0-5126 GCA_037440545.1 Candidatus Bathyarchaeota archaeon | reverse complement strand
GAAATTCTAAAGATTAAGCATGAAGGGAAGATCTGCAATTAATTTATTGGTATTTAGTTTTTACTCTTAATAAGTATGTTTAACAATTTGTTTGGATACATTTTAAGGATTCGCTATCTTTATTTACAAAGAGCAATATTGAATAGCATAAACAAGAGGAATAAGAGATATGTCAAAAAATGCACCTTCTAAAGACGACGCATTAGAAGCATTAGACTTTATAATTAATGTCTTAAAAGAGCATGAGAAGGATTTAGACCGCCTGATAAATGAGTTGGGCAAAATCACTGAAAGGCTTGGTGAGGCTGGAGAGCTGAGTGGAAAAATACAGAGCATTGAGGAGAGGCTTACGAACTTGCAGAATGAAACATCAAAATTAATTAGCTACTTGTCGGCGCGAGAGGCCCTAAAACCACCCGCTACAACTTTACAGAAAACTCAGATTCCCGTTGAGGTTCGTGGACCGCCCATCATTTTACGTTGTAAGCAATGGGAAGATTTCCAAACTTTAGCCTCTCAAGCTCAAACTTTATCTTTTTTGTATAAGGAGGCTGAGAAAGCCTTTCAAGCTGACGCGTTGAAGAACAATCAGGTTATAACCTACAGTGGAGAACTTCCTAAGGCAACTTTGCTTTTGAAGGCTTGGCTTTCAAGGCAGTTAGGAATTCCTGAAGAAAAAATTCTCGAGGGCATTTTAGCTATAGGCTAACCGGAAATTTGCATGTTAGTGATTAGTAATGTTTTTATAGGAGAATGTATATTAAGTCTTAAGATGTAATATGGGGCTGAGGTTGAAGGCGTGTTCAAGGCAGCTAAATTTTCCCTTTTCCTTTTTCGAAGCCTTCTCCTTTCTCCTCGATGACGGAATGGCTGCCTTGTCCGCCAAAAAACAATGAATGCCCCAAAACTTTCGTGGAATGTAAATGAGCGCAAAAAAGAACTTGAAAAGGCTTCGAGAAGAACTTATACGATTTGAAAACGCAATGGAAGAGCTTCATTTCTTTAAGCTTGTCGCCGAAGACCTTAAAAGCTTTAAAAGGATGATTAATCTTAAGAGATACGATTAAAACTTTTAAAAAGATACAAAAGCCTTTAAATGTTTTTGCATTTATTCTTTCGACAGAAAGCCATGGAACATGTTCAAAAGAACATTTACCTATTCAACACTTTAACGCGTAGAAAGGAAAAGTTTACCCCGCTGGAGGAAGGGAAAGTTAAAATTTACACTTGCGGGCCTACAGTTTACGATTACGCTCACATTGGAAACTTTAGAACATTTATTTTCCAGGACCTGCTTCGAAGATGGCTTAAATATCGAGGTTATAAGGTAACCCAAGTCATGAACATAACGGATGTGGATGATAAAACAATTAGAGGATGCAGGAAAAGCAGAGTTCCCCTCAAAGAGTACACAGATCACTATCTGAAGGCATTTTTCGAGGACTTAAAATCCTTAAACATTGAAAATGTGGAGTATTACCCAAGGGCCACTGAACACATTCCAGAAATGGTCGCTTTGATCAAGAGGCTTATGGAGAAGGGTTACGCTTATAGAGGTGATGACGGGTCAATTTACTACGACATTTCCAAGTTTAAAGATTACGGAAAGCTTTCAAAGCTTAAAATTGAAGAGCTGAAGCCAGGCGCAAGGGTTAAAGTTGACGAGTATGGAAAGGAGGAGGTCAGAGACTTCGCGTTATGGAAGGCTTGGGACGAGGATGACGGGGATGTTTACTGGGAAACTGAAATTGGAAAGGGAAGACCGGGATGGCACATTGAGTGCTCAACTATGGCTATGAAGTATTTAGGAGAAACAATAGACATCCACAGCGGAGGGGTGGACTTAATCTTCCCCCATCATGAAAATGAAATCGCTCAGAGCGAGGCAGCAACAGGCAAACCTTTCGCCATCTACTGGCTCCACTCAGAACATTTACTCGTGGAAGGAAGGCGTATGGCTAAAAGATATGGCAACTTCTACACTTTAAGGGATTTAATGGCTAAAGGGTATGATGCAAAAGCTATACGATATCTGCTTTTGTCAACACATTATAGGCAACAGTTAAACTTCACCTTTGAAGGGTTAGAAGCCGCGGAAAACGCCCTTAACCGTTTAACAACTTTCATGCAGAGGCTGCTAGAGGCTGAAGGCTTGGGATGCGGAGAGGACATAAAGCGTTTAATTGAGGAAGTACAAGAGCGTTTCGAAAGGGCCATGGACGACGATTTAAACATAAGTGTGGCTCTTTCAGCCATATTTGAATTTGTCAGGGAAGTCAACAAACTTTTGGATGGAAAAATGCTGAGCAGGGAAGAGGCAGATGAGGTTTACAAATTGATGATGAGATTCGATCAGGTCTTAGGAGTAATGGGCGAAGTTAAAGTTGAGTTAAAATTGCCTGAAGAAGCTGTTGCCCTAATTAGAAAGAGGGAGGAAGCCAGAAAATCCAAGGACTGGGCCACAGCTGACAAAATTAGGGAGCAACTTAAAGAAATGGGCATAATTATTGAAGATACCCCAAGTGGAGTGAAATGGAAAATTAAAAACCCAGACACAGTGGCATAAAGCTTTGAAAAACAAGTATGCACTTGTTCGACCCGTGCCAGCTTCATATAATAAATGCATAAGAACCAGCAGGGTAAAAATAAATGTACGCCTTGCAGAAAAACAGCATGAAGAATACTGCAGGGCTCTTAAAGAACTTGGATTAAAGCTTATCTGGGTTGGACGTGATGACTCACTTCCTGACAGCTGTTTCATAGAGGATACAGCTGCAATTTTTGATGAAAAGGCAATTATCTGCAACATGAAAATTAAATCTAGAAGAGAAGAGGTTGTTGAAGTAGCTAAAATGCTTGGAAATTTTAAAATCCTTCATTTTGTAAGGTTTCCAGCCACAATTGACGGAGGTGACGTCTTAAAAATTGAAGATAAAGTCTTCATAGGGCTTACCTTCAGAACCAACATGCAAGCGGTAACTCATCTTAAAAAGATATTAGAAGGATATGAGTTAAACATAATTCCCGTTAAAGTGAGAGGAGCTCTCCATTTAAAGTCTGTGTGTACATACCTTGGAAATAGTTATGTTGCATTATCAAAAGGGACACTTTGACGTAAACGCGCTGAAAGGCTATAACAAGTTGATTGTCCCTCGAGATGAGGCTTATGCTGCAAATATCTTAAGCGTAAACGGAAAACTAATCATGGCTAAAGGATATCCTAAAACAAAGAAACTTTTAGAAAAGGAGGGATTCACTGTGAAAGAGTTAGATATTTCAGAGTTCAGAAAAGGGGAGGGGACCTTAACGTGCCTCTCAATAATATGGTAATACCCTCAGTATTCCTTAAGTGATTCCTTTTTAGACTTCAATTTTGTATGCGTTAAACCACTGATAGAATCATTTTCGGTTTTTAGTTTTCAATGGTATACACCCATTCCTTTCGTTCAGTTTAAATATTTGATTTGTGATTACACGTAGCGAGAGGAAAATAAGGGCTATGGGTTCAAAGTCTCCAAGAGGCGAGTTTGCCGCGAGGAAACTGTCGGAAAAAAGGAAGAGGTTCCGATGGAGCAGCATGTACTATAAAAGGCGGATGTTAAAGTTAGATGTTAAGGCAGATCCCCTTGAAGGGGCACCTATGGCCAGGGGCATAGTCCTTGAAAAGGTTGGTGTGGAAAGTAAACAGCCTAACAGCGCCATAAGAAAATGTGTTAGAGTTCAACTGATTAAAAATGGCAAGGTTATAACTGCTTTCCTTCCAGGCGATGGAGCCCTTAACGTCGTCGACGAACATGACGAGGTTATAGTTGACGGGATTGGGGGTTCCCGTGGAAGAAGTATGGGTGACATTCCAGGGGTACGTTGGAAAGTAATAATGGTTAATGGAGTATCCCTTAAAGAGCTTATACTTGGGAAAAAGCAGAAGCCCATGAGGTAATTGTCTTGAGCGAGAAACAAGAACAGAGGAAAGAAGCTGAAAGAGGAGAGGTTAAACTTTTCAGCAAGTGGAGTTTTAAAGATGTTCAGGTTAAGGATTTAGGTTTAGAGAGGTATATATGCCTTAAGCCTGTGGCTGTTCCCCACACCATGGGGCGCCATGAACATAAGCGGTTCGGCAAGGCAAACGTGAACATTGTTGAAAGACTTGTAAACAGCCTGATGAGGCCGGGTAAAAACGCTGGTAAAAAGGCTAAAGCCATAAACATTGTCAAACACGCCTTCGAAATTGTCCATCTTCGCACAGGTAGAAATCCTATAGAGGTTCTTGTAAGGGCTGTGGAAAATTCTGCACCATGCGAAGATACAACAAGGATTTCCTATGGTGGAATAGTATATCACATGTCAGTGGATGTTTCACCTCAAAGAAGGCTGGACTTGGCATTGAGAAATATATGTGAAGGCGCGAGGCTTGCATCTATAAATAACCCCAAGTCAATTGAGGAATGCTTAGCTGAGGAGCTTATTTTAGCTGCAAACCATGATATGAAAAGCCACGCTGTTTCAAGACGCCACGAACTTGAAAGGATAGCGCAAGCATCTAGATAAACCTGAATATTATTTCATGTGAATTTCAACAATGTCTCCATCTTCAAGGGGGAAAGCTGGCCCAACTTTTTGCGGGCTGAAAACAAGACGTTCACCCCAAACCTTAGCGTAAGAGAATTTCAAACCAAACTCGCTGTGGATGTTAGTTGCAAGATCATGAACTGTTGAACCCCTCTTCAATATGTAAGGTGTTTTGGAAAATTCCTTTTCACCCGGCTCTTTTGTATAAACCCGTATTATATCCAGAGTTCTGAACAAGACCTCCCCTATTTTCTCTACTCCCTGCTTTTTTAAGCATGAAACTGTAACTATTGGAAGCTGACCTCTAACATAATCTTCTAAAAGCCTAAGATTCACTTCAGCGCATTCCAAATCATTTTTGTTTGCAACCACAATTGCCGGTTTATAAATTGTGCCCTCAAACACTGCATCCTCCACGTCGTCAAGGGATGCTTCACCGTAAATTTTGACAACAGCGTCTGCCAACCCATAGCTTTTAAGGGTTTCCTCAACATCCTTGAAACTGCAGTCTAAAAGCTTTCCCAAAATGATTATGCGCAAGCCGGATCCAATAAACT
>JBBITX010000079.1:0-5452 GCA_037440545.1 Candidatus Bathyarchaeota archaeon | reverse complement strand
TGGAAGTTAATGACAACCCAAGCATATATAGAGGCTACGAAGATTTTAGAGACAAAGACATATATGAAAAGGTCATCCACTACTTGGCCGAATAACATCCAAAAGCCTACAACTACGTTTTAAACGTTTTCACCACAATTTTAGAAGTTTCCAGCCCTTAAAGTTAGATAATTTTCGCGTCGTTTCTATGTTTAAAATTTTGGCCTCAAACTACCCATAACCGAAGTTCTTAGCTTAGGGATGAGGCATAAATAGGCTCTTTTACAATTTAATAATGGAGTCGGAAATTATGATTGAAAGAAACATAGCTAAAATTTTAGAGGGCGTTTACTGGGTTGGAGTTAGAGACTGGAATCGCAGGCTCTTCGACGCCTTAATCACTCTTCCAAAAGGGACATCATATAACGCCTACCTAATAGTGGGAGCGGAGGGAAAGGCATTGATAGATACAACTAACCCAGGCTTTGAAAGGGAGTTGGAAGAGAAAATTGGTATGATTACAAACCCCGGGGAAATAAATTATGTTGTTATGAACCATGCAGAGCCAGATCACGCTGGGGCCATTCCATACATTATGAAGATCAACAAAAAAGCCAAGCTGATAACCACAAGTAGAGGAGCAAAAATGGCTCGAATCTACTATGGAGTTCCAGAAGAAAGGATTAAAGTTGTAGCCGACCAGGAAACCATAAACCTTGGTGGAAAGACATTACGCTTTATTGAGTCGCCGATGCTTCATTGGCCTGAAACCATGCTTACATATCTTGAGGAGGATAAGGTTCTGTTTTCATGTGATTTCTTCGGAGCTCACCTGTCGATGGGACTATACGAAGACGAAGTTGAAGATCTGCTTGTCCACGCTCAAAGGTACTGGGGTGAAATAATGATGCCTTTCAGGCCTATGGCTCTGAAGGCGCTGGAAAAACTGAAGAATTTAGACATTAAAATAATTTGTCCAAGCCATGGGCCAGTTCATAGGAAAACTGAGCTCATATTAGAAGCGTATAAAAAGTGGGCAAACGGTGAAACGCGGAGAAAGGCAACGATTGTATATGTTTCCATGTGGAACAGCACAGAGAAAATGGCTCATCAAATAGCTGAAACGTTGACTTCGGAAGGGGTCGAAATATCCGTACACAATTTGGCTAATACAGATACTGGCGATTTGGCAAGGGACCTTGTGGATTCAAAGGCCATTGTATTAGGAACGCCCACTGTTTTGGGTGCGGCCCATCCGTTAGCTGTTTATGCAACTTACTTAGTTAAAGCTCTTCGTCCTCCACTAAAATTTGCTGTGGTTTTAAGCTCGTACGGCTGGGGAGGAGGAGCTGTAAGACAGGTTTTAGAAACGCTTACACAGCTGAAAGTTGAAGTAACTGGAACAGTTGAGGTAAATGGACCGCCGAAAAAGGAGGATATGGATCAGATTATAAAGATTGGAAAAATACTCGCAGAAAAGATTAAAGAAGCCTAAAATTAAGAAAGAAAGTTTTGGAAAGTAAAATCCCTCAAAGTTGAAAGCTAAGAAATCCTTTCAAGCTTTCCTAGTGCTTTTTCAATCTCCTCTCTAATAATGTAGCCGGCGATGTGGAGTATTGGCTCCTTAACCTCAGGGTCAACATTCATTGTGGCCGTGCATGGATAGCTGTGGTGAGCCTTGGCGATGACATCATATATAACATCCCGTTTTGTTTCTATTCCAATTATTTTTCTAGCAACATACCATGTTGATCCGCATGGAGCGCTCCGTCTGACAGTTACAGACTCTATAACTTTGCGTTTTCCGATCTTTGCTGTTGAAACCTCCAGTTTGGGACGCCCCACACATATTTCGTTGACAAACCTTGAAATTGTAGGTTTTTGCATTTCCGGTTCTAATGAACAGAAAGGCTTTGGGAATGCGCTTTCTAAGCCGAGTTCGAGGCAGCTTTCCTCAACCTGTTTCTTTAATCCTGAAGGAACCTCGTTAAAATCCTCTATTGGAACGATTAGTCCTTTCACGCCAGCCTTTTTAAGACGCCGCGGCAATTCTAGCAGTAGGTCTTTATGCAATCTAGAAGCCACGCATAAATCAGCTTTAGGGATGTTTTTTGGCATGTAAATTTCAGGATTGTCTATGAATGCTGGAAGCTCTATGGGTTTCGGAAGCTCCACAGCTGCTCGTATGTTTTGCACATAACTGTAAACAGTATATTTACAAGAGTCGCAGTATAAGCCGCATGACTTGCAGAAGGTAGGGTCATTTATAAGGTTTCGAACAACCCGCTCAGCAAACTCTCCACTATAAATAAAGATAAGTGTTAAAGGCTTTTTAAAAGCCATACCCTTCACGTTTTAAAATATGGCTAAAGACAAATTTACCAGTTTGTAGACATTGCCTTCTTTTTTGACAGTACATTCTCCAACAATTCCTATAAGATACTTTCAGTATTCAAATTAAAAAGAAAAGCTTATCAGAAAAATTAAGAAGTTTAGTGGGGTATTTGAATTTAGTAGTAGCCTTTTTTCTTAGCTATCACTACTATGCCTGTAGTTGTTATTAGTGTTACAAGTAGTGCTATGAAACCAAATTCAGGAACAATGGTGTAGCTTGATCCACCTTTCTCTACTGATATCTCGTTTAGATTTTCATCCAAAACCCATGTGTCCGCATTGTCTATGCTTAATAGGCTTTGCAGTTTTCCACCAGCTGGTGGGGCTGCTGCAATTTTGAATTCTACCCAAGCTAGGCTGGCAGTTGTGCCTGCAGGGACATAGTTATCACCTACACAAGACTCGGAGAATAAAACGTAATCTTTCTCCACAACTGGAGATACAGAAGATGTTCCGCCTCCAGTTCTTTTTGTGGCCCATTGGCTTGTCGCTCCTGCTGTGTAGCCAGCCCTTACTGCAGTTAACTGTGAAGAGTCATAGTAAAGCTTGAACTGCCAACTATACATTTTCTTAGCTGATACGCTGAGCATTACTGTTACATTGAACTTATAGCCAACTGGATGTTTGCTTATATCAAAGTTTAATGTTGGAGGGTCAATCCATATACCCTCTACTGGTAGTGGTGCATGTACTGGTCTTAAACTAAGTGCAGCACATATGAGGGCTATAACACCTATAAGTAAGATAGCTTTAACCCCGATATTTTTTGTTTTCATGTCCTTAACCTCGTCTTTTTTTCCTTTCACCGTCCTTATAAAATTTGTGGTTTTCTACCGTTACAGTTTAAAGATTAGAAAACCCTTATGCTTATTCAAACAGTTCATTAAGCTTGAAATTGTTAATTGAGTTGGTTTTAAGTATTTTTAAACTTTTACTTTCAATTTTTTCTGCTGCCTTTTGCTTTTCTAGCGACTTTCCTGACCGAGTAGACTGCCAGTAAAACTACAATTATCCCTAGAAGTGTGTATAGGTATGGGCTCCAGTCGAAACGTTCGAGGAGTAAGCCTAAAACAATTATGTGATTATGGGGATCGGATTCTAGAGGTGGATCACCGTTGTCCTTCACAGCCAGCTTGACTGTTAGCTGGCCAGTCACATTGTAAACGTGGACTACTATTGGATCCTTGGTAACAGTGACATTTCCATCTCCGAAATCCCATATGTAAGCAGTTATAGTCCCGTCAGGGTCTTCGGATTTTGAAGCATCGAATATAACTGGTATTCCTTTATAAGCGAAGCTGTATTCAACCGTGCCCACAGGTTTGTAGCCTCTTAGAACGACGTATCCGCTTTCTTCAACGGTTTCAGATTGTACCGTAAAATACGCATGGGGCTTGAGGTTGACCATAACACCCCCAGCCTTTACAATGCAAGAGTTGGAGTTGAAGGTTAACTCATTAAAATCATAGTCAACCAGGAAGGAGTTAAACGAGGTTATTTTATCTCTTCTAGCTGGTTTTTCTTTGGTTGCGACACTTATGGTTGTTGAGCCCTCCCCCGTAACTGTGAAGTTAACTCTGAAAAGTATTCCGTTAACTACGTCTACTTTGTCATCGCCCACGAGTGTACATGAATATACTATGTAGTATAGGCCGTCTAAATAGTCCCTGTCAAATTCAGGTGATACATCTGCCCTGTTATGTCCGGCAAACACGTCTTTTTCTGGGATCCATACATCCGTACAATTTATTATTGACCCGTTATATTTCAGTACAACCTGCCATGTATACAGGCTTTTGACGTTAGTTACGTTGATTGTTAATGTAAAGCTCTCTCCAATGGAGGCATCTATGTGTTGAGGAGACAATATTATCTGTGTGTTCTGCTCAGCCTTAGTTTTTAATGAAAAGTTGGAGCTCACGATAAGCCCTAAAATCAACACTGCTATTATGAAGCGAATTGATTTATTAATGTACTTATTAACCATTATAATTCACCTTAGGGCGAAACAAGCTACAAAATGATCTTTCTCGAGTTCAGCCATTTGAGGCTCATCTTTTTTACAAACATCCATCGCGAGGGGACACCTAGGGTGGAAACGGCAGCCGGAGGGAGGGTTAACTGGGCTTGGGACCTCGCCTGAGAGGGGGACGCGATCTTTTCTTTTGGTTGGGTCGGGGACGGGGACGGAGGCTATCAAAGCCTTGGAGTAGGGATGCAGGGGGTTTTTAAAGATTTTAGTTGTAGGTGCAACCTCCAAAATTTTGCCGAGATACATGATTGCAACCCTGTCGCTTATGCATTCAACTATGCTTAAGTCATGGCTTATGAACAGGTAGGTTAAGTTGAAGTCCTTCTGCAAATCCTTAAAAAGGTCTAGCAGCTGAGCCCGAACTGAAACATCAACGGATGACGTAGGCTCGTCGAGTACTATGAAATCTGGTTTACATATTAAGGCTCTTGCTATGGCGATTCTTTGCCTTTGACCTCCGCTGAACTCGTGTGGAAATCTGTATAAGTGTTGTTCTCCTAGGCCAACTCTTTCTAAGATTTCGACAACCATTTTTCTTGCTTCCTCTCCTTTCGCTATTCCTTGAGCTATAAGGGGTTCGGCAACGATGTCTTTAACCAGCATTCTTGGGTCGAGGGAAGTTGTCGGGTCCTGATAAACTATTTGCATCCTTCTCCTTAGTTTAAGAAGTTTTGCACCGGAATAGGCGGCTATATCATATTGTTCCCTTAGCCTTTTGAGTTTATTGGATTTGGGGCTAGTTCCTTCAAGTTTTTCAATTTCTTCCACTATGTCTTGTGGAACGTCAAAAAATATGTTGCCCCAGTCAGGTTTAATGAGCCTTAATATTGTTTTACCTAAAGTTGTTTTACCGCAGCCTGATTCCCCTACAAGGCCAAAGCTTTCCCCTCTATTAATGCTCAAGGAAACTCCGTCAACAGCCCTTACAGATGTCACTTTACGCTTAAAAACGCCTCCAAGGATGGGGTAATGCTTCCTTAAGTTTTTTACATGTATTAAAGCGTTCACTTTGAACCTCCGTACAGGTGGCATGCAACATAATGATCC
>JBBITX010000078.1:0-5504 GCA_037440545.1 Candidatus Bathyarchaeota archaeon | reverse complement strand
GGAAAATGAAGTTTAAAGCAAATATCTGCAAGGCCTGAATTCCGGCAGTTATGAAATCTATATCAGAGCTAAATAAGGACAAAACCTGAGCTGGAAATGAAATGGCCACTGCAAACCATAACAATCCCCAAATACAGCTTACAACCCCTGCTTTTACTATGATCTCTCCGACACGCTTATTCTTCTTGGCTCCGAAGTTGTACCCTACAAGCGGCAGCATTCCCTGACTTATCCCTATATAAAAACTAAGGACTACCAAATTTATCTTGAAGAGTACTCCGAGTACAGCTAACGGAACTGTTCCGAAAGAAGCTGCAGCTCTACAAGCCAGTATTTGGGTTATGGAAAACACGCTTGCCCTCAACGTGGCTGATATTCCAATGCGATAAATTTCAACTATTATTCTAATTTTAGGAATGAAGTAATCTGGCTTAAAATGGTAAATGGACCTGCCTAGGCACAGGTATACAAGTAGGATTGCCACTCCAACTGACCTGCCTATGGTTGTTCCAAGAGAAGCTCCTGCAATGCCAAACGAGGGAAAGGGTCCCACTCCGAAAATTAAAATTGGACTGAAAACAAGATCCACTACGCTTGCAGTAAACATACAAACACTTGAAAAAGTTGGCTTCCCCTCAGTTCTAACAAGCTCTGCTAGGACAACTAAAAAGAAATCTACAGGCATTGAGCATGTTTCAATAAACATGTAGCTCCAAGCGTAAGGTAAAACCGAATCGTCAGCTCCAAAAGCTCGTAAAAGAGCTTCAAGGTTAATTAAGCAGATAAAGACGGTGATAGCGCTAATCATGAAGAATAAAGAGATACTGTTCCCCGCTGCCTTATCAGCCTCTTCCCGTCTACCACTTCCAAGATGCCTTGAAATCAAAGACGCGGTTCCAGTGGCTATTCCTACACCTACAGCTCTATAAATAGCCATTAAAGGCGCGGAAACAGATAAGGCTGCAAGTGCCTCAGCCCCGAGACGCCCACACCAAATGGCATCGAACAAGTTATACCCTGCAGCTGCCTCTGCAGCAATTATCGCCGGAGCAGAGAAACGCAGTAAAAGCCTTGAAATCCCTTCCCTCCCCATGGCTTCAGTTCTGCTACTCTTGTCAATTTTGAAACCTTCAGCCTCCATCTGTAATCCTTCATATGTAATTTGTTATTCGGCTTTAATCTCCACTCAACAATTTAAGGTTTAACCTACAAAACAAGGAAAAGTCCACTCAAACCAGCTGCATCCCAAAATCCTACTCTTACCCCCATAAACTACATTTACAAAACAGTCATGAAACATCCCGAATAAAATGTTGAAAAACACAAACTGTTTATTAATGTTAAACTATAAGCAGTTTAGAGTAAGACACACCTGGAAAGAGGTAGGAAATGTCGCTGAAAGTTGGGCTGATAGGCTGCGGAGCAATTGGGACGGTTCTTGCCCAAGCCATTGAAAGCGGCCAAGCTGGGAACACACGCTTACTAATAGTTTATGACATCGTAGCTGAGAAGGCCAAAGCCTTTTGCAATAAGCTTTTAATCCGGCCTAGGATTGCCGAAAACTTTGAAGAATTCCTAGCATGTGAAGATTTAAGGTTGGTTGTTGAGGCAGCTTCCCAGGAGGCTGTAAAGGCTTATGGAACAAAAGTGCTTATGGCAGGGAAGGACTTGATGATTATGAGCGTGGGCGCCCTTGTTGAATCAGAATTAGCTGAAGAGATGAAACGTTGCGCCTTAGAAAAGGGGGTAAGGATTTACATTCCTTCAGGTGCAATTGCCGGACTTGACGGGGTTAAGGCAGCGGTTGTTGGAAAAGTGGATAGGATAACATTAACCACTAGGAAACCGCCTGAAGGATTAAAGGACGCCCCATATGTAAGGCTTAGGAAGATGAAGCTTGGCAAACTAAAAACCCCCAAACTCATTTATGAGGGCCCAGCATATGAGGCTTGCAAATTTTTCCCAGCAAATGTGAATGTGGCTGCCGCCTTAAGCCTTGCTGGAGTTGGACCTGAAAAAACCATGGTTAAGATAATAGCTGACCCTTCGGTAAAGCATAACATACATGAAATTTTCGTTAAGGGTGAATTTGGAGAATTAAAGGTTCATGTTGACAACGTACCGTCAGCAGATAATCCTAAAACAAGCTATCTGGCAGCCTTATCTGCAATTTCACTGCTTAAAAGGTTGTCTGATCCGCTTGTGATTGGAGCCTAAAACCATGTAAACTATAGGAATTTGAAAATTGCTTTTAGCCTTTCTCTAAGCCCCAAAATCTGCCTATTATAGCTGGTATACTTCTCCAGGCTTGAGGAGTAAAACCCTAATCTTCGATGAAGCCTCAACTCTGCGTTTAAACTCTTCAGGGTTTGTGTCCCACCTGTGCATTGGAATTACAACTTCAGGGTTTATGGCAACTGCGGCTTCAGCTGCCTCTGGATTATCCATGGTGTATGTGCCTCCGCTTGGTAGCAAAGCTAAAGAAACACGTCTGTTTTTCAGCGTATTCATTTCGGGGATATAATCTGTATCTCCAGCATGATATATCGTCTTACCCTCAGCCGTTATTAGGTAGCCAACCCCGAAACTCTTCGGATGGAAGGGGTTCCCGGGAGACCTGAAACGCTTCACGTTGTACGCTTGAAAACCCTCGACAGTTAACCCTCTAACGGCTAGCTTTTCACCTGGCTTAACCTTTTTAACTTCCCCACCTATTTTAGATGCACATTCTTCTGGCGCCACAATTACTGTATCCTCTTTGCGTATTTTCTTAATCTTTGACAAGTCGCAATGATCAAAGTGGGAATGCGTCACAAGAATCACGTCAGCCTTATCCTTATAATCACCCTCATATGGGTCTATGTAAACGTTTAATCCATCCACTTTTAAGTGAAAACTGGCATGGCCAAGCCACTTGACAATTACTCCCAATACCTTTAACCTCGCTACACTATACTTGTATAATACAATATATTTATCTTATCTCTTAAAACAGCCGTCTAATTACCTAAAAATACGGATTCTAATGAATATTTGAAGGAATTTGGTTATTCAGAAAATAGTTTCAGTATCCTTGAAGTGGCTCCGCTTAGGACTAGTGCAAAAGCCAAATTAAACAAGGTGATTAAAATCGCCCTTTTCAGTCCAATCTCCTTGATTAGCGCTGCAATGGTAGATATGCATGGTACATAAAACATGGTTACAACTGTAAATACAACCATTTGGGTTGGGGTTAAAACCGTGGCAAAGTTCGTTGTTCCAATAAGGGCTGACAGCATTATAAGCGTAAGCTCCTTTCTCAAAATGCCGAAAATTAAGGTTACACCTGTAACTGCGGGTAACCCTAACCAAACTACTGTTACAGGGCTGAACAAATCGGCTATAAGCGTAAGTAAACCTGAAACCTCCAACATTTTCAGGAAGAAGCTTCCAACAATTATCAGTGGGAAAGCTATTTTAATGAATTCCACAAGTCTAAACCAAGTTTGTTTTAAAACCGTTTTCAGATGAGGAGCCCTATAATCAGACATCTCCATTATCAAAGCTGTAGGCTCACCTGGAAGGGTTTTAAACGCAAGTCTTCCAACACAGAATATGACCGCCAAATTAAGAATGTAAAGTATCAGAGACCAATGAATACCTAAAAAGCGGCCTACAAGGCCGAGTATTATGACGGTTCTCGCAGCACATGGCACTAGGGTTGTTACGAAAACTGCGAGAAGCCTTTCCCTCTCCGTTTCCATTATCCTGCAACCAAGACAGGCTGGAACGCTGCAGCCGTATCCCAGCATTAAAGGAATGAAGGCCTTACCATGCAATCCCATTTTATGCATGATGCTGTCCATTAGAAAGGCCACACGGCTGAGATATCCTGAATCTTCCAGAATGTAAAGTATAAAATAAAACGGAACTATGTAGGGAAGGACTACTGTAACTCCGGCTATAACCCCTTCCATAACGCTCCATATCAATGAGCCTGCAGCTCCCATTATACCGCTGAAAACCGGCTCTAAACCATAAAGGAAGCTGTTTAAAATACTTGAGAGAAAATCTCCAAAGATGAAAACTGAGTAAAACATTATAAGCAAAACTGAAATCATCAAGGGGTATCCTAAAATCTTATGGGTCGTAACACTATGCAGTTTTTCCCCAAAGGAAGGTTTTAAAGGAGGTATAATTTTCTGAACCTCCCTCATAATGTAGCTTGCCCTCTCATACCTTTCAGAAGTTATAACAGAGGAACAAGAGTGACCGTGAACCTTCTCAATTTCCTTTGCAAGCTTTTTAGCTAGGGAAACTATCTGAGGATTCAATTTCCCAATTTCCCTTTCTATTTCTTCATCGCCCTCCAAAAGTTTAATTGCCAAATACCTTGGAGGGTAGTGAAACTGGACGCTCTCAAACATTCTTGCAAGCTTGGCTATTCTATCTTCAATTTCCCTACCGTACTTTATCTTCTCACGCCCTCTCTGTCCCTTTTCAGCGACTTCTATCACCTTGTCTAAAAGCTGAGAGATGCCTACTCCTTTTATGCCAATTGTAGGTACAACAGGGACTCCTAAGAGCTTCTCCAGCTTCTCCACGTTTATGTCTATTCCCTTCTTCTTTGCCATGTCCATCTGGTTTAAAGCCACAACCATTGGAGTTTCAAGCTCCATTAGCTGCAGAGTGAAAAACAAGTTTCGCTCAAGGACTGATGCATCGACAACGTTTACAACAACATCCGGCCTCTCAACTGCAATATACTCCCTTGAAACGAGCTCTTCCATGGAATAGGTTGAAAGGGAATATATTCCTGGAAGATCTACTACATCAATTGTGTAGCCCTTAAAGTGAAGGGTTCCCTCAGCCCTCTCAACAGTTTTTCCAGGCCAGTTGCCTATATGCTGATGAAGCCCTGTCAACTGATTGAATATGACGGATTTTCCAACATTTGCGTTTCCAGCCAAAGCCACAGTTAACTTTTTCTTAGGCATTCCCCTTCCTCAGCACAAGAATTCTCTCAGCCATGCCTCGGCCTAAAACAAGCCTTGACCCTCTAACAGAAACCTCCAATGGCCCGTGAAACGGGGCTGACTTTACAACTAAAACCTCTGTGCCAGGCGTCAACCCCATATCCAAAAGCCGCTTTTCAAAACCCCTTCCAAAACCACCTCTCCCATGGCTTGTTCTAATTGAAGTTACAACGCCGGCTTCACCTTCCCTTAAAGATGTTAAAGGCAGCTCCCTGTTTTCAGCTGTTCTCCTGCGATCCATAAATTTTCACCTCCCTCCTCACCTGTATTTCAGACGCTAAAGAACCGGTTAACTCACACTCTTTTTCTCCAACTTTAACGAGGAGCAGTTTGTTTGAAGAATATCCTTTCAGAACTTTTACTGTGGCTCCTGGAACTATTCCTGAATTGGCAAGTTGCCTTAAAACCTCCTTTTCTTCGTTTGTTATCTGAACCACTTTGGCGCTTTCACCTTTTTTAAGGATGCTCAGCGGCTCTGTTTCTTCTGCC
>JBBITX010000077.1:0-5577 GCA_037440545.1 Candidatus Bathyarchaeota archaeon | reverse complement strand
CCACAAAACCATGCAAATACGCCTCAAACAAATCCTCACTATCCATACACATCACACGCGTCTAAAAGTGGCATACTAATATATTTTATTTTCGGCTCAACAGTTTCATTTTGATCTAGTTAAACTTCAGTATGGCTAAAACATAAAATTCAGGATCTCATACGATCTTTACAGAAACAAACCCTTCATACAGACAAGTCTATCACCATTAGATGCTTGATGTATTGTGGTCATGCGTTTTCTTTCTGAGCTAAAAGGTATTTCGCCTACGCGTGGGTGTTGCCTTCTTATCCCCCCATAATCGGAGTTTGCTTTTGCAGCTACCACCAAAAGCGCACCTTCTGTTGGGTCGCCACTGACAACCCATTTCCCCCTTCCAACTTCAACTCAGCATCATTAGAGAGAACTATGGCTTTCATGAGAAGTGAAAATGCTTCTGATGTTAGCTGTTGTTGTTGCCTTCGTTGAGAAACTCGCCCTTTGGTTCATAGCCGACTCCGCTGACGCTTAACGTTTTACCTCCTTTTTAGATTTTATGCCTGTGTCATAATTTCAGTGCACGCATAGCTTTTATAGAAGTTCGTCAGTAACAATCTATGCCATCAAAAACCCTTTTTGGAGTTTTAGCCGACAAACAGAATGTTAATAAATATCTTAAGTGTGCTTTAATAAAGCCTGAAATACTATGGTGGGTTATCCTAGAAAGTTTATTGGGTGGATACAGCGTACGCGAGTGGTCTTTGATTTGTTTTCCCATGGGGTTCAAAAGAAAATGTTAGAGTAGGGCTTAACCCATGTTTAAGAATTTTAAAGGAAGTTTGTTCCTAGCTTTGGCGGCATGCTATTTTGTTATTTCAATTAATTTCGGTGTCAGATATACATATGGTCTATTAACGATAGAGATGATTAACGACATGAATTTTTCAAATCAGGATGTTGGTATGATGGTTTCATGTTTTCTTTTGTCGTATGCGTTAACTGGATTTGTGACGGGCCCATTAATAGATAGAAAAGGGGCGAAAATGACTATTTTAATGATGTTTCCTTTGCTTGGATTGGGCTCTATTCTTTTAAGCATGACTTCTTCAATAGTTAATGGGGTTCTTTTCTCAATTATCGCGGGAATTGGGGGATCAGCCGGCTGGTCTCCAGTGATCATCTGGTCGCAAAAGCTACATCCCAAAAAGAGAGGGTTGATTGTGGGCATCATGGAGAGCGGAACAAAACTCTGTCCATTCCTCATAGCATTAGCAATACCGCAAATAGTCCCTTTGTATGGTTGGAGAGGAGTTTGGTTATTTTTAGGCATGATAGCTCTTTTTTCAATTCTTCCCGTAAGCTTAGCCTACGAACCTAAAGCTGAAGGCCACAATTCAAAGGGAAAAGAGACATATTTAGATAATGTAGGGGTTATCTTTAAAAATCGATACACATGGCTTATTGGCATATCCTATGCGTTATCAGCTTTCGCCATAATGGTCCATGTGACATTTTATAAGGCATACCTCAGCAGAGAACTTATGATAAATGTGGATGTTTCAACCCTTTTATATGGACTTATGAACTTCGCAGGTTTCATAGGAGCTTTAAGCGTCCCAGCCCTCTCAGATAGAATTGGCAGGAGACCCCTAATCATGGCATGCAACGCAATATTAGTTGCATCTCTTCTCGGTTTTTTATCCTCCAACTCAATGTTATGCTTAACTCTCTTCACAGTTTTAATTGGAATAGATCTTGGTGCGAAATGGCCCTTGTATGCAGCGTTTGTCAAAGACTTATACGATTGGAAAATGGCAGGATTGGCAACTGCACTTTCAGGGCTTTTCTCCGGAATAGGATCTATTTCAGCACCCTACATCAGCGGTCTTTTAGCCGACCTATATAGCAGCTATAAAATCTCCTATACAGTTGGCATAGTTGCCGGAGTTGTAGCGATAGCGTTAATAGCCCTAGCAAAAAGTAAAAATTTAAGAAATTGAAGGAAAAACAGAAAAGAAAATTGAAGTGGAATTTTGAGTAAATATAACAAAAAGGGATTTATTTAGAAATTTTCAGTAAGTTTTTGGCTTCTTTTCCTTAACCCTTTAAACTTAAGCTTGGCTGTTAGGATTTTCTCTGTGGCAAATAGCCTTGACGCTAAATACATGACAACCACTGTGAAGGCTGAGACGTAGATTGTTCCAAGGAGGGCAGTAAGGTAGTCGCCCATTATTACGGCTTTTGAAGCTATTATAGGGTGGCTGTATGGAATAGCGTAGAAAATTATTCTAACCATGTCAGGAAGCCTGTTGATGTCTATGTACATTAGGGCGAAGGCTGGGAGGAAGATGAATGGGTATATATATCCAATAAAGGACTGGGCGCTTCTAACGTCCTCTGCGAAGGCTGAAAGGACAACGGCAAGAGCTAAAGCTGAAAGCATTGTAACAAATAAGGAGGCTCCTAAAAGCAAGTAGCCGAAAAATGACGGAACAAGCCCTAGGGAGGCTAGATCTAAAGCCATTTCTGAAGGGATTCCGGTCATCAATGAGCCGATAAGGTAGCTGTAGCCCACCATGTAGGCTAATGCACCCACAGCTGCTACGATAATTGAACTTGAAAGTTTTCCGAAAAGTATGGCGAGACGGTTCATGGGCAATGTTAGAAGGGTTTCTAAGGTTTTCTCCTCCTTTTCAATAGCCACTGAAGTGGCGGCTATTTGAATAGAGTATGTAAGAAGAATCATTATGGTTATTGGCAGGGCTATTGACTGAGCCATCATTAATCCAGAAACCGCCGCTGGGTCAACGCCTCTTTTAACCTCTCCCTTAATCACAGCTGATTTTTCAACGTAAAGAACATCAGGCGCCAAAGCTCTGTTGAACTGGGAAATTAAAGCATCAATAAGCGATGAACCCACACCTTCAAAGGCGCTTACACTTGTAAAAAGCCCGTAAAGTTTAACAGAAGCCTTAACCTTTGGATCGCTGGCGTGTAAACTTACGTTTCTGCTGAATCCCTGCGGGATTTCCAAAATCTGAGTTGCATTATACTTTAATAAAAGCTCCGTGACTTTGCCTCCGTTTAACTCTACATTGTTTTCAGCTGAAACCCTAACGCCTGAATCTGACAGAAACCTTATGAAATTGTGGGACCATTCTTCGCCGTCGTTGTTTACCACAACCAAGCTTGCTTTTACAACGCTTTCTCTTGCAGAATGCATGGCGTAGCCCATAACTCCACCTAAAACTGGAAACATTAGGAGAGGCACAATAATCATGCCTAAAAGTATTTTTGGATCTCTAACAAGCTCTTTAAGCTCCTTCAAAAGAAAGTTGCCAAATCCCTTAAGCAAGCTTAACCACCTTGGCGAAAACCATTTCCAAATTTTCACATCCAAACCTTTCCTTAAGCTCCTTCGGACATCCCTCAGCAACTATAGTGCCCCTATTCAAAAGGGCAACTCTATCGCAGAGATGTTCCACTTCAAGCATGTTATGACTGGAAAGAAGAACGGTAACCCCATGTTCCTTAACATACTTCTTTATTATTTCTCTAACATGGTAAGAATGGAGAACGTCCAGCCCACTTGTAGGCTCGTCAAGAATAGCCAGCTTCGGCTTGATCATAAGCGCCCTTGCCACGAGAAGACGGCGCTTCATCCCCTTACTATAAGTTTTAGTCTTATCTTTCAACCTATCACCCAAACCGGAAATTTCAGCAGCCTCCCTAACCATCCGGCGCATTTCATCCCTATTATTCGTGTGGAATCTAGCCATAAACTCCAAGTACTCCCAGCCTGAAAGATATCTGTAGGCGCCTGCCTCCTCCGGAAGGTAGGAAATAATACTGCGCACGGCATCAGCATTCCTCAAAACATCCATCCCAAAAACTTTAACGCTTCCAGAAGTAGGCAAAAGCAAAGTTGAAATTATCCGCAAGGCTGTTGTTTTCCCAGCTCCATTCGGACCTATTAACCCGAAAATTTCTCCAGGTTCAACGCTGAAACTTAAACCGTCTAAAGCGCGAATAACGCCGAAAACCTTTGAAACATTAGAAGCTTCAATTGCCATGCTCAATAAAACCACCATCTTAACAAACCAGGCCTGCATTATTTAAACATTGTTAAAATTCCAGAATGGAACGAGCATGGAAAGGTACTAAAATAATCTAGACGTTCTCTGGGCTCTAGATAATTTTCATTTATCCACGCCAAGATGCATAGAGCCTTTAAAAATCTTATCGAGTAGTATTTTCTACCCTTTGGAATAGCCTTCCTCAGCTGTCCAGAAACTCTTTAAACTCCCTGCTAGGCCCTATTAATCTCTAAACAGTTGAACCAAGCCCTTAACGCCCTGTTCAAATGATTCCTGCCCTGCAGTCAAGGGTGAGAAAAGCTGCATAACATCTATAGGAGCCCTAATGGGGTTTTTAACGATCCGGTCAAGATAGCTTAGCATGTTCCTCGCATTCCTCGGCTCATAACGCTTAAACTCAAGGTATTGAAGAAACAGCCCCCTGGTTTCAGGCCAACTCAAAGCGAATCCTTCGCCCACCTCACCCCCACCAAAAGCCAAAACGCTCAAAGCCTCACATGGAGCTTCCACACGCCTTCTCAGCTCTTCAAGCCTATCCCCACCCTCGAAACTTGAAGCTAAAGAACCTAAAGCCTTGCACTCCTTCTCCACCCGCTTTTTAAGCCTATCTATCACCTCTTCGGCCATAGGACAGCCCTCCCCACATAGCTGGGAGGGTCCTGGGACCGTCCCGAAAGCCAGCGAGTAAAGCAGCCCAAAACAGGCCGCTTTTGCCGAAGGCGGAATTTTAATGGCGGGTCCGCCGGGATTTGAACCCGGGATCTCCGGCTTAGAAGGCCGACGCGCTTTTTGGTTTTATTTGTCCAAGCTGCGCCACGGACCCGCTTCAAGACTTTAGTTAAGACGGTGGTCTTGAATATAGTTTTACTTACTTTAATTCTAGTTTATTCAATGTATATTGCTGGACGCCAAGGTTTTGCGAGTGTAGCCCTGTTTTTAGGATCGTAGCGGTCAGGTTCTTCTTCTTCGTAGACTGTTATTTCTGCCTTAATCTCGTTTTCCAGGAAAGGTTTCGCCTCTTTTAACGCTTCTTTTTCGTTTATCGGTCCTATCTGCATTAGGGTAAGCTTTCTTTCCACAGGCATTCGGTTTATTTCTTCTAGAGTTTTCTCTGTGAATTTTCCAACTTCTTTGGCTTTTGCTTTCAGCTCCCCGTCTTTTAATGCCTCCTTTATTAGGGTTTTTTGTTCCAGTTTTTCCTTTGTGGAGTTTTCAAGCGCTTTTAAGTAGAGCTTCCACTTCCACTGGGCTGAAGTGTAGTAGTAGACTTTCCGCGGTTTAATGTTTGTAGCTCTTAAAATGTTTAAGGTGTCTTCCAGCAGATTTTGTATTAGGGTTTCCGTTTCTTCAGCCTTAAGGTTTATGCTATTTTCTTCAGGGGTTGGCCAATTGCTTAGACATACAAAGCCTTCTTCACCCATCATTTCCCATAATTCTTCGCATATGTGGGGAGTGAATGGAGCTAGCATTCTTATTTGAGCTTTTAAGACTTCTTTCATTA
>JBBITX010000076.1:0-5741 GCA_037440545.1 Candidatus Bathyarchaeota archaeon | reverse complement strand
CGCGTCGCACCCTTGGATGAAGTTCCAAAAATTTTGGTAACAAGCCCATGAAGCATGAAATATGCGCTGATATTAACAGGCAATCTTTTAAAAACTTGAAGAGTTCCACTTTGAAGAAGCATTGACATCAGAAGAGATTAAAACGTTAAGGGAGGTTGGCTTCGAATACGTATGCTCGAAGCATGGCTTGGTTGTTTTCAGAAAGTGTAAATAGGTATGGTGTAAACTACAAAAAGGTTTATTTTCTGTAATTTTTGACTATTTTTTCTTGCTAAGCCACCATTTTAAGTATTCTTTTCTGCGTCTCTCTTTTTCCCCTTCTCCGTTTTCAAATGGAGGCTTTAACTTTTCCTTTAGCTCTATGAGTTCTTGCTGTGTTACTGATAATCCACAGCTTTGGCAGACGAAATGTTTTGTTGCTGTCATGTATAGCATTTCTCCGCCGCATTCTGGGCAATATGGCATCTTCAACCCCTTTGGGGTAGTAGTGGGCGGGCTTTAAGAAATAGGTTTCGATGCAGAATTTTATGTTATAAAGTTTTCAAGTTTGGCTTCTTGAGCTATTTTTATGGCTTTATCCATTTCATCCCTTATCAATCTTCTTCGCAGTTCAGGGATTTCGTATGCGCGCCATTCAGGCCTGTATTGAAACATTATGTTCACCCTTGTGTTTCTGCCCAGATTTTCAGCTATCCAGTTTATGATTGGTCTTGTGCAGCATTCCAGGTGGTTTGGCAGTACAAGAACACGGATTATGAGGTTTCCGTTCTTACTGGCCACCAAGTGGTTATATGTGCAAACTTTCCAATAGTTTGGAGCTTCAGAAATCCGTGTTGAACATTCTCCAGGTCCATACTTGAAGTCGAGCAGGTAAACGTCGGCGAACCCTGCGAGAAGTTGAGCTGTCTCAGGGCTGTAATAAGTGTTTGAGTTCCAAACAACTGGTACATTTTCCTCAACGTTTTTGAAGACTTTTAGCCAATGCATAAGCCAGGGAGTTGGTTCTCCGCCTACGAGGTTTACATTTCTGCAACCGCCCCTTCTGAGGTTTTCAACCTCTCTGGCAAGTTTTTCCAGCGTGAAAGTTTCTCCTTTTTCAACCCACTGGGAAATTGTCCAGTTTTGGCAGTGTTTACACCGCATTGTACACCCCATTGTAAAAATTGTTCCTGAAGGTACAAGTTCAGGTTCTTCGCCTAGATGTTCAAAAATGCTTGAAACATGAATGGTGTCTCCGCACTTGCAAAAGCCCAACTCGCCTTTAAGCCTATTAACTCTGCATCCGCGGATGCAGAAGTGGCAATTCTCCAGCATGCTTCTTGCAATTTGAATCTTCAGATCAAGATAAGACTTTTCCGGGGTAGGCATTTCAGCTAATTTTTTCTCTTTTGAATCTATCTCTTCTTCAAGCTTGTAAAAAGAGGTTGTGAGCTCTTTGTGTCTTTCCCAAAGCTCTTCAATGGAAGAGTCTTCTCTAAAATAGGCCGGAAGCTTTTTAGCTATCATAAACTTTGCCGGCTTCTCATTCTGTACAACATCAAAGTATCTTGCTAAACTCTTCCGGGCTTTGTTGTCTTTTAAAACATTCATGGCGTCTGGACGTATGAGTCTCCACATTTTGTTCAACCATTCAGTCAAGCTTAAAAGAGGGCGTAAGGATACGTGTAGCCGCTTGCGTGTAATTTTCCCTTAATCGGGATTTCACGGCCGCAGACTGGACACTGCATATTTTTGGTTAAATTCCACTTTGTGATTTCAAAGCTGAAACGTTTGATTAAAAGCTCGTTGCAACTTGGGCAATAAGTGTTTTCAGCTGTGTGTCCTGGCACGTTGCCTATGTAGACGAAGTTTAAACCAGCGCTTTTAGCAGCTGCATAAGCCTTTTCTAACGTTTCAATGGAGGTTGATGGAATTGTGGTGAGTTGGTAGTCAGGGTGGAACCGTAGTAGATGGAATGGTGTGTCTTCTCCAAGGTTATCCTTTATCCATTTTGCTAAATCCCTTATTTTTTCGATTGAATCCCCAATTTTGGGGACGACAAGATTTGTTATTTCTATGTGAATGTTGTTTCTCTTCATTTCTTTTAAAGATTCATAAATGGGCTCAACAGAGGGTACTGCTGAAAAATTCTTGTAAAAGTCTGGGTCTCCGCCGCCTTTAAAATCAACTGTGGCGGCGTCAAGGTATGGTGCTATAGCTTTTACGGCTTCAGGCGTCATGTAGCCGTTAGTTACAAAGGTGTTGAAGAACCCTACTTGTCTGGCAAGTTTAGCTGTTTCATATGCATATTCAAAGAAAATTGTTGGTTCGGTGTATGTGTAGCTTATTCCTTGGCAGCCATTATCCTTGGTGGCTTTAACAACATCCGCTGGTGGAAAGTCTCTTCCTGCTATTTTCTTTTCTTGACTTATCATCCAGTTGTCGCAGAACTGGCAGCGGAAGTTGCATCCCACAGTGGCTATTGACATGACGGAGGCTCCTGGATTAAAATGTGAAAGAGGTTTTTTCCCAATGGGGTCAACACATGCAGATATGGCTTTTCCATAAACAAGAGAATAGAGGATGCCTTCTTCATTCTTTCTAACTAAACAGAAGCCTGTTCCTCCGTTGTTTATTGTGCATCTTCTACCGCAAAGGTTGCACTTTACTTTTTTATTCCCTATTTTTTCATATAACATTGCTTCACGCATGAATATTCCCCTGCAACATGAAGGCCTTCATGGTTAAGGCTATCCCATTTTCAGGGTTTTAGTCTTGTGCCTTCATATATGATCTTGTATTACAAGGCCTTCAGTTTTTCGCTTTGAAGTTAATGTTCCCATGGATGATTAGTGCGGCTTAACTTCAAAGATAAAGGGCGGTGAGTAAGTTTTGATTTGAAGCTCAGTTTTCAACAGTTCTTGGAGAAGGCCTGCCCAAACTTCAACTTCGTTAATTATGGGAGACTTTATCAATATGTATTTATCTTTAAGGTTTAAGTCTCCGAAACCTTGAATTTTTAGGCGTTTGAAAACTTCCAGCCAGTTCTCTCGTTGGGCTGTTTGAATACCAAAACTTGCTTCTAAAGAAACTTTTATAACTTCTCCCATTTTCCTTCCAACTTCTCTAAACTTTTCTTCTGGGATGCTTTGAACTAAAATGTTAACCAGCTCAACATTTAGTAGGGCTATGCGGCTTATGCCACAATAATATTCGCCTGGAAAATGCCATTCGTAGATTGTTAAGCTTTTGTAAATTTCCAGCATTTTAGATATTAAGGATTTAATGCCTGGCTCCTTTCCTTCTCGGATCAGTTTATCAATGAACTCGCGGTCTTCCTTTTCAAGAATTATTGTTGTTCTTTTCGCTAAATTGTCACTTTCAAGTTTTTTAGTCTGCGGTAAGGTTTTTTCTTGCATATCTAGTATATCTCCAAACATATTATTTATGTTTCCTATATTTTAATAAACCGAATACTTTTTAACCATCACATTCAACCTTATCTTGCCGATGAAGAGCCTGAAAGCTGAAAAGATGATGCTCCCTGGGGTATCTGAGGCCAAAAAGTTAAGAAATAATTTTGTTCTTAATCAAAAACCACATTAAAGCTAGACCAGCTACAAATAAAATGAAACCTGAAACCATTGAGTAGGCATAGTTGATGTCTAATGCTTTAGAAAATATTAGAACTAGATATGTAGGCCCTGCAAAAGTTAATAGTGCAGCTAAAACTGTGAGGAAAGTTCTCCATAAATTCGAGGTTAATTTCAGTCTTGAGGTTTTCGTTACCGTTTTTCTTTTTCTTTCCCCGCTCAAGGATTCCACTTTCCCAGGTTTACAATGTTAAGATTTATTGATCCCTATTATAACCCTTCCCTCGCCTCGTATCCTAAAGCTTTTGTTAGAAACTTGAAAACTGAGAAGCCTGCCCCTCGGTCAGCCCCGAATCCTGTTGTTGCTCCAAGAAGGCATGCGCCGTCCAGCCCGCTTTCCTTTGCAATTCCAAGCATAAGCCCTGTGGCCCCAACAATTCTTCCCCTATATATGCCTGCTCCCTTCTCAGCAAACTCCCTGGCAAGCCTAGGTGAAGTAGCAGCCACGTAGACCTCGTTCTTATTTTCTGAACTTGGGACGCCTCCCATTGTGATAACCAGACTGCAGTTATATTTTAGGGCGAATTTAATTATATCTCCGCATAAATCGTAATGAGCGACAACATCCTCAAAGGAAGGCTGAGTGTCACCAGTCATTATTATGAAATCGTTCTTCTCCATGGAAGAGGCATAAAACTGATACTTTGGAAGTTGACAAACTCCATCTGGATCCACTGAAACATAGTCAGGGAAGAATGGAGCATAAAGCTCTGCGAAGGGTTTTGCTCCGCAGAACTTTATTAGGAGGTATGCTGCAATCTTTCCAACATTTCCAATTCCTGGAAGCCCCTGCACGAAAATTGGGCTTTTAAGAATAGGGGTGGAAAGCTCATGAAAGTAGGGTTTATCCATATCAAGCTAACCAAACCCGATAAAGCAAAATAAATTATAAACCTTTCTAGCTTACCCGATGCGTCTTGCAATAAGTTGTATAAATGTGAGCAAAAATATTTTCGTCAAGGCTTGCTGACAGAATGGTTTGATGATAAGCCGAAACTATGGATAATCTCTTGAATAGTGGGATAGCAAAACTTTTCTTGTTAATATGTAAGATGATCCTGCCCAAAGCCATAGAAGGGATAGTTTGAAATATCCAGTTTTCTTAAACCTCCTCATTGAAACATAGCCTTTCGCCTCAGGAACGAATGATATTTTGCCGTATTCCCTCAGCCTTAAGGATAAGTCCACATCTTCGCAGCACGCGTGATCTTCAGCGTAGCCTCCAACTTTTTGAAAAGCCGTTTTCTTAATAGCCACAGCTGTTCCTAACCTGCTGAAGCAAGGAACATGAATATTTCTAAGGAAAAAGTTTGACAACTCCTCTTTGGCGTATGCCAACCACGATTTTAACCCTCTTTCTTCAGGGAGAAGATCACCGTAAGCTGCGACGACCCTGCCGTTGAAGGTATGCGGCAAAACAGTTTCAATCCAATTTGGAGCGAGAATAACATCAGCATCTACAAAAAGAAGTATATCGCCATTTGCTGATTTGGCTCCTATATTCCTCCCAACAGGCATTATGCAGTTTTGTACGATTATTTTATCAACGTATTTTTCAGCTATTTTTACAGTTTCGTCCTTCGAGTTTGAATCTACTAAAATTATTTCCTTATTCTTATATGTCTGGTCATTCAAAGCTTTTAAACAAGGCTCTATATAGCCTTCCTCATTAAGCGTTGTAACTATTATTGAAACGAGATTCTGCATGCTTATTGCCTTCGAATCTTCGCAACAATATCTTTTCAGTATAGGTTATAGGTAATTTAAAATTTTTCAAACAAACCTGTAAAGAAAAAAGTAAAAACGAGTTATTTTTCTTTGCCAACATAATTGACAGAACACCTTAAAGTGGATCAATGAAACAGTTTAGAATAAATATTGTTGGAAATGTCTCGAGGGCTGTTTCTCTCCTGCAAAACCTCTCTTTCTATTTTCGATATTTTGCTCTTCCTTGGCAGTGGCTTAGGAATATTTTCGGGTGCGAGTTGTTCTGGGCTTTAGGCGCTTTTTATGTTGTAATCTAAATCCGTTTTTATTCTGTTTGTTCATTTCTTCTTTTCGTGGGTGATTTTGGTTGGGTGAATATGTTATTCTTTTTCAAGTATTCTG
>JBBITX010000075.1:3709-5762 GCA_037440545.1 Candidatus Bathyarchaeota archaeon | reverse complement strand
TTCATGCCTGCCTTTTTAAGCTCCTCCTTCAAGCTCTCCACAACTTTAAACTTTAAATGGTCTGGACATGGGATGTTCCTCTCATGTATAGAGGGATATTTAGGAAGTTTATCCACAATTTCTGACAGGGTTTCAGGCTTTGATGAAAGTATTTCAGCCATTTTTAAGCTTGCAAAAACAGCGTCATCCATTCCTCTGCACTCTTGAAAGTAGAAGTGGCTGCTCTTCTCTCCTCCTAGGAGGGCTTTCTCCCTTAAGACACGGTCCATTATGTAGACGTGGCCAACCCTTTCCACAATTGGGCAGCCTCCATGATTCCTAACGAACTCCTCCACGGCCATACTGCAGCTCAGCTCATAAACCACTTTTCCGCCAACATGCTTTTTAAGGGCGTCCTCCGCAAAAATCATTAAAGCCAAATCTCCGGCGACGATTCGTCCTTTATCGTCTACGAAAACCGCCCTGTCTCCGTCTCCGTCGAAGCCAACTCCGAAGTCAGCTTCTGAATTCACCACAATCCTTTTCAAATCCTCTAAGGTTTCCTCCTTAGGCTCTGGGAGATGAGCTGGAAAACGTCCGTCAGGCTTTTCGTTTAAAACCTTAACATTGCATCCTATTTTTCTGAAAAGCCTCCCAACAATGAGCCCGCAAACGCTGTTTGCAGTGTCACAGACAACCCTAAGCCTCCTTGAGAGGCTAATTCTCTCCAAAACAAAACGGCAATAATCCTCAAGAATTCCGCTGTATTCCGAAACCCCTCCACGCTTCACATATGGTTTTTCCCGGCTTATCCGCTGTGCAATCTCCTTAATCCGCGCCATCTCCCTGCCGTAAATGCAGCCTCCAGGCTTAAACAGTTTAAAACCATTCCATTCAGGGGGGTTATGGGAAGCAGTAACCATGACTCCTGCATCAACCCCTAAATGATTTATTGCGAAATAAACTACAGGTGTTGGAACAACGCCCACATCTAAAACATCACAGTTTAAAGCTAAACCTGAAACTAACGCGTTTTTAAGAGCCTCCCCGCTAAGTCTAACGTCTCTGCCAACAACTACACGGCATCCGCATCCTAGAAAATCGCTTAGAGCCCTGCCTAAAACTTCAGCGAACCCCTCAGTTAAATTAACTCCATAAACTCCTCTAATATCATAGGCTCTGAAAAGCAAGTCCAAATCGAACCCGCAGGCCAAACCAGCAACCCCACTAAAAGGCTAAATACCCGAAGCCTAAAATATGAGTTTTTCCAAAAACTAAAAGCTTGAAACCCTGAACATTCTCTTTTATACCCAAAACATTCATATAAACTCCTGAAACATTGATTATGACGTTTACGGTGGCTGAAAGCTATGAAGAAAAATTTCCCATATGTTTTATGCTTACTAGCATTACTTGCCACTGCAAATTCAGCCTCTCAAGCCGTGCTTCAAAATGCTTATCTAAACGTTTATGAAGACGGTTCAGCCCATTTCCAAGCCTGCATAGACGCTGAAGAATCTGAAGCCTCAATAACCATGCCTCTGCTTGCAAACAAAAACCAAGTCTTCAACATCCTTGCGTTAGATGAAAACAACTCGCCTTTAAGCTATGAAGTTGAAGAATGGAACCTGACAGTACACTCTTTAGGAGCAACAACCATAACCATACAATACGATGTGGAAAAGCTGGCAACCCTAGAGGAAGGACTTTGGACGCTGAAGCTAAACGCACCTTTAGAAATTACTGTTATACTACCGCAGAACATGACAATAATCTACATTAACAATTCGCCATTATCCTCAACTACGGAGCAGGGACAAGTTCACCTTAAACTATCTCCGGGACAATGGGAAATCTCATATGCAGAAACACAAAACCCCCAGGGAAAGGAAGCTGACATGAGAATGCTCATTATAATTGTAGCCGCTGCATTAGTCGTCCTAGCCTTAATCTTGGCATTGTATTTTAGACAAAAGCATAAAACCAGGGCTTAAAAACTGGAAACATTTAGCTAAGCATGGAAAGCTTGAAAACTGATTTTGGCCCTTTATAATGCTTTGGGTTTTCATCTTTT
>JBBITX010000075.1:2072-3609 GCA_037440545.1 Candidatus Bathyarchaeota archaeon | reverse complement strand
GGAAAGCTTGAAAACTGATTTTGGCCCTTTATAATGCTTTGGGTTTTCATCTTTTGTTTGGAGGTACATATTCAACTTTTACTGCTTTGGCTAGTTTTTTAAGTTCTTTTTCACTCATCCACTCTGTTTTTAGGTATTGGCATATTCTTGCGTTGTCTAAGCCGAGTCTCCGCGCCTCCTCAACGGCGTAGGTGTAGGCTTCAATTTCTGTTGGGCTGTCAACGTAGTTAAATCTGCTGTCGAAGAGCTTTTTCCCCTCCATGAACTGTCTAACATGTACAAGTTCATGTATTATGTCCAGGTAAATGTCTATTAGTTCTCCGTTTTTCAAGTAGTGGGCGCTTATTATTAAATGGCCGTTTAAGTCGCTTACACCCATATAACCCCTATGGCTTGAAAACTCAACTTTTAAGTTTCGGATAACGTCTAGTGTTTTATTTCCGAAAATGCGTTTTACAATTTCAAGGTTTTCAAAGCCTTTAAAATATTCTGTGAAAGGGTATGTTTTAACCTCCGCTTCCCGCCTTATCTCAACCTCGATTTTAGGTTCAGCCGTATCGAACCCTCCGTTTATATTTTCATTAAAATAAATCTGGCTAGTAAGGTTTATGCATCACGGCAATTTTGATAGATAACCCTTAACGGTTGAGGCAGCCTATGTTCACTGTTAGAAGGATGACTTCGGAAGACTTTGAATTCGCTGTAAACCTAACCGACACGATGGACTGGAACCTTACAGAGGAGGACTTCAAGTTTATGACAAGTCTAGAGCCTCATGGATGCTTCATACTCCTCCACGATTCGGAAAGGGTTGGCTTAACAACAACAATCTTTTTTGAAGGTTCAACCCCTTTAGGATGGATTGGAAACCTAATAGTGGATGAAGACCATCGGAAAATGGGCGGTGGAGCCTTCCTAGTCAACCACGCCGTAAACTATCTGAAAAACAGGGGGGCAAAAGCCATAGGCCTATACTCATATAAGGAGCAGGTGGGCTTCTACACAAAACTGGGATTTAAAGGCGAGGAGGAGTTTACAGTTTTAAAAGGAAAGATTCACTCCAACCCCTTCGGAAAAACTTCTATTAAAAATGGAAAAAGCATCATGGAGAGGATAATAGACTTCGACGCCTTCCATTTTGGAGCTTCAAGGGAGAAGCTTCTTAAAAAAATAGCTGAGGGAAAGCTGAACCCCATTTACTGCGTTGTTGAGGGAGGGGTTTTAGGATATGTCATGGCGAAGGTTTACAGTGGCTGCTATGCTGAAATTGGGCCTCTCCTCTGTATGGAACGCCTAAAAAATGTTGCATCTTCCCTTCTAGGCGCTGTTCTTGAAAGGCTTGAAAACTTTGAAGTTTCCATATGCCTCTCAAAAAGGGAGGAATACATTTTCAACATGCTTTTAAAGGCGGGTTTAAGGGAAAGCTTTGAGGTTGTCAGAATGTTCCATGGCTGTTCAGCCCTTAAAAAATGTATTTATGCTCCAGAATCTTTAGAGAGGGGATGAATCCTTTGTCAATTCAGAATCCTGCTAGAAC
>JBBITX010000075.1:0-1972 GCA_037440545.1 Candidatus Bathyarchaeota archaeon | reverse complement strand
TTTCTCAGGTTCAGCCTACTTTCTTAGAAGCTCTGTGGAATATTCAAATCCTCAGCTAACTGTTGAGGAGGTTCAAGGGTTAATTGCTGCACGCCTCCTAGAGGTTTGTGGAAACTATTTCCTAAAGCACGGCTTAAAGAAGCCGGAGATGGAGGAAATGAGGAGGATATGCGATTTACTGCAGAACCCCGTGGAGGGAGCTGTGAAGGCTTTCCTGCTGAACACAGACGACGTTGAACCTGACAGGTATTCCATGAACCCCCTTAGAGAGTCAATTGTAGCAAGCGGGCAGAGCGCTTTCCCATCAGCCTACGTTAAAACATGTGAGCTTAGGGTGGATGAAAACTTTGTTAGGAAATATGTTGGAAAGCTCATATCCATGGAGGAGGTTGAGCTTATTAGACATTTTCTTGAAAATTCAGATGGCAGCTACGTTGACATGGTTGACTCTGTGAAGTATGAGCAGATGGAGAGGCTTTCAGAAATTTTCGGCATAAACCTGTCTTTGCCTTCCATACGCATGCCCCTTGAAACCCTACAGATGGAAAATGCTGATGGGCTTATACATCATATTTTAAGGGAAGTTCATAAAAACTACAGCAGCTTTGAAGCTGCTTACCAATGTATGGGTAGAAGTATGAAGAAGCGTACAACTCTTTTAACAGTTCCCCACTCTGCTAAGGGTTACGGCTCTAAACGTGCAGCCAAGGGAAAAGTGTACTTTGAAGGGGAAAAGCTGAAAAACGTTAAGGTAAGCTATAAAACAACAAGGCTTTACCCAAACGCCATAGACCCTGAAGACGTAAGCATAGCGAAAGCAGAAGACCAATTCACAGTTGAAGGCGAACGCTTAGAAAACTACAGTTATAAAGAAACCCCCTCATCCCCCCAATTCCTCCTCTACTCCCTTGCCTCCCCTGAAAAGGCAGCCTTATGGCATGGCATAGGGGTATTCGCTGCAAAAAACCTCCTGAAAAGCTATGCTTCCATCCGCATTAAATGTTCAAGCGGTATCCCAATAGGGAATTTAGAGGCTTACGGCGTTTCAACAAGGGTTCCCCTTCAGCTTAATCTAGACCCCCAGCATATGTGGGTGCATCCTATAAATCGAAACATCGACGCAAGCATAGGCTGCGTGGAAAACCCAGCCCAGATGGCTAAAATGGGAATGAGGGTTAACGTTTTAAAACTTTAGAGAAAAGGATGGTTTAACCATGTTTTTCATGCAGATAAAACATTTCGGCGACAACTTCTCATACATAATTGCTGACGAGAAAACCGGGAAAGCGGCAGTTATAGATCCAAGCTTCAACGCTGAGCCAATTAAGAAAATTTTGAAAAAGCATAATTTCAATTTAAGGTTCATAATAAACACCCATGGACACGGAGATCACACAGCTGGAAACCATGAGCTTAAAAAAGAGTTTAAAGCCAAAGTAGTAGCCCACAAAAATTCCATGGTAGACAAAGACTTAAGCGTTGAAGATGGAAGCATAATAAAAGTTGGCGACATAACCATTAAAGTCATACATACACCAGGCCACACAAGGGATAGCATATCCCTCCTAGTTGAGGGAAAACTCCTAACAGGAGACACCCTCTTCGTCGGTGAATGTGGAAGAACAGACCTTCCAGAAGGAAGCCCTGAAGAAATGTACAAAAGCCTGTTTGAAAAAATTCTAGCCTTAGACGACAAGGTTGAGATTTATCCAGGCCACGACTACGGCCCAAGTCCATCATCAACAATTGGGGAGGAGAAAAGAACAAACTATACACTTGAAAAGCGCACGCTGGAAGAGTTTGTGGAATTCATGAAACAGCCATAAATCCATTAAAATTTTAATGCTGAACAACCCCTAAAATAGAGATCCCACAGGCATTTTGCAGCAACTTCTTCCTAAAAGTTTTAAAGACTTGCGCAAGCTTGCTGGACATGAACCAGCTAAAATATTATTTGGCATTCTGTGGGGTT
>JBBITX010000074.1:0-5870 GCA_037440545.1 Candidatus Bathyarchaeota archaeon | reverse complement strand
AGGAATTGATGAAGGATGTGGAGAATAAGGGTGGAATAGTAATCGTCGTAAGCACAGAACATGAGGCTGGATTAAAAATCGCAGCCTTAGGAGGCGTAGCAGCCCTCCTACGTTTCTCCCCTCCAAGCTAGCCCTCAAACTTCTTCAGCCTTCTACGAACAGCTGGATTTTCCTCGGAAAGCCTTTTTAAAACCATTTCGAAGGTTTCATCATCATCCAACTCCACCTCAATAAATACTCCTGTCCTTCCAACATTATCTCTTCTGAGGAGAGCGTGAACCCTGTCTAAAACCGTTTCAACTGATATGCCCAGCATTTTGGCGACATGCTCCTCAATTCCTAAAATAGAGGTTTCTCTGTGTCCCCTCTCCGTAGGCTCAATAAGCATTAGGCGCTTGTCAACTCCTGGAACCCTAATGTTTCCCCTCAAATCTTCGATATGGGCTTCTCCGCCGAACTTGTAGAATTCCCTTTCAATTCTACGCATAATCATCAAAGGAAAGGAGACGCTTGTATTTTCCTCAACTTCTATGTAGGCCTTCATGGCATATGCAGGTGTAGCCTGAACAACAATTCGCCTGTATATGGGTATGCAGGCTTGTCCAAGGGCTGTTTCAACGGAGAAGGATGAGGGCGGTTCAGGTATGAACACGTCCATGTCGCTTTTATAATCCACATCTCCCCTTGCAATGCTTCCATGAACAACTGATTTAATGTTAAACCTTTCTAAGGCCTCCATAATTTTTAAGGCTTTAAACCTTAGCCTATGAAGGAGCCTCCAACGGTCTAAGTCGTATGAGACTTCTCTAAACTCTAAACGTCTAATAGGCTTCTCAGCCATAACAACCTTATTAGATAGGACGTAACTTGCCTAAAATAGTTTTTAAAAGGCTATTTACCCGAGCCTCCCCTTTTAATTGTGAGATTAAAGCTGTGAAGCCTATGGAAACCGTCATGTGCAGCATATGCAGACGTAGGGAAGCCTTCTATTATAGGCCTTATTCCGGTGAAAGGCTTTGCAGAAGATGTTTTGTTAAATCAGTTGAGAACAAGGTTAGGGCGACTATAGCTGAATACGGCATGCTTGAATATGATGACAGGGTGGCTGTAGCGGTTTCAGGAGGTAAGGACAGCGTAAGCCTCCTTCATGTTCTCGCAAAAATTGAGGGGGAATACCCGAAATCCTCCCTTGTAGCTGTTTCAGTAGATGAGGGGATTAGGGGTTACAGAGATGAAGCCATAAAAATAGCCGTGGAAAACTGTGAGAAGGTCAATGTGGAACATCATATAATCTCTTTTAAAGAGCTATACGGTTTTACATTAGATGAAATTGTTGATAGGTTAAGGGCTAAGCGTAGACCGCAGCTGACGCCATGTGCCTACTGTGGAGTTTTAAGGAGAAAGGCTTTGAACATAATTGCAAGAAAGGTTGAAGCAAAGAAGCTTGCAACAGCCCACACCTTAGATGATGAGGCTCAAACAGTTCTGTTAAACATTCTCCAAGGAGACTCTCTTCGCTTGGTAAGGGAGAAACCCTTCACAGATGAGGCTCACCCAAAACTTGTAAAGAGGATAAAGCCCTTCTGCGAAATACCTGAGAGGGAAACAGCCCTATTTGCTTATGTCAAGAGGATAAGGTTTCAGCGCTATCCATGCCCCTATGCTTCACAGGCCATGCGCAATGACGTGCGCTTATTCCTTGACAGGATGGAGGAGAAGCATTCAGGTTTAAAATTTGCAGTAGTCAGTTTCGCTGATAAAATCCGCAGGGCAATGGAGAAAAACTATGGTAAAGAACGCTTAAGAGAATGCGTTCAATGCGGTGAACCCACATCGCAGGAGACTTGCAAGGCCTGTGAAATGCTTCAAAACCTTTAAGAAACGGTTTTCTAAAAGCTTATTCAAGTCGATATTTTAATAAGGAAAAGGAATTAATCATTAAGACTTGATGTACACCATAGTTTTAATCCTCACCTCAGTGGCATTAGTGAGCCTAATATCCTTAATAGGCGTAATATTCATAGGCTTAAATGAGGGGCGTTTAAAAAGCCTGACAATGGTTTTGGTTGGCTTCGCATCAGGCACCCTCCTCGGAGGGGCATTCTTCCACTTACTACCTGAATCCATAAACCCGGACGGCGAATTAACATTAACCTTCGGATGTGTAATTTTTGGAATAATCGCCTTTTTCGCCATGGAGAAATTTCTATACTGGCGTCACTGCCATGAAAAAGAATGTTCCACGCACATGTTTGCCTATCTAAACCTTTTAGGAGATGGAATCCACAACTTTGTCGACGGAATGGTTATAGCCGCCACTTTCCTGGTTTCCCCAGACCTAGGCCTTGTAACAACCTTAGCAGTCATATTCCACGAGATCCCTCAAGAGATAGGAGATTTCGGAGTGTTGGTTTACGGCGGAATGGGAAAAAATAAAGCGCTATTATACAACTTCATTTCACAAGCAACAGCCATAATTGGAGCATTAATAACATATTTTTGGGCCTATCCAAGAAGCATTGAAAACCTCCTCGTCCCATTTGCCGCTGGAGGCTTCATTTATATAGCCGCCACAGACCTCATGCCTGAACTTCACAAAAAACCCCACATAAAAGAGTCTATAGTCCAGCTCTTCGTCATCTTGGTAGGCCTAGGGCTTATGGCCTATCTTAAAACCACCTTTGGCTAAAATTAAGCACCTTTCACTTTCGATATATTCTTATGCTTATAAAGGTGTAATTCTCGAAAGCCTTAAAATGACAGTGCAGCCAAGCGTCAAAGGCGTAAGCCTACAAATGAATGAAGAAATAAACGTTCCAATAAATGCCTCTCAACGCTCCTTTTCAGGTTATAAGCAGCCTTCCAAACGAAGTAGAATTTGAATTCTGAGGCATGCTTAGGTATGCAAAATTACTTTTCTCCCTCTAATATTCCTCCGAGCGTGGATGTTCGGAGAGACTTTAACATTTTATTTACTCTTTTTGAAATGCAGGATAACGGTTAAGACGGCGACCATTATACCAAGCCAAATGGTTAAGTCTATGACTAGCGCTTTTAGGTCAACGATCCATTTGTCAACAGGGCCTATTATAGTATTCAGAATGTGGATACCCCAAACTAGTGGGTAGCCATAATTCACGTGAACATAGTCTGGCCATATGACCTCCACACCCCATGTCAAAACTAAAATGGTTATGAAAGCCCATAAAACTGCGAAGAGGAGGGCTAAAAAGTTTCGAGACATAATTCCAAAGCATGCATATTGTAATATAAGCTTTCCTAAAGTTTAAAGCCAAGTCTATGCAAGTCTAATCTGAAAACCTGCTCATTACCTTGAGGTCCCCCCATGTTTTTAAAGATTGGAATTTGCTTATTGAGGTCGGCGCTTTGTAAGTCGCTAATAGTCTCTACGTAACCCTCTTATAAATAAGACAAAATAAAATTGGAAAAGAGGTTGAAAAACTAAAATGAATGCTGAGATTTGAAATATAAAATTAATAGTATTGTGGCGTTTTTTGTAATATTTTGTTTTTGGAAGTTTTGCTTATAAACTGACAAGTCTGTTTAGTATTGGTGATTGCTTTGAAGTCCGCCATGTTTCAAAACTGGAGTATCTTCTCAGCTTTGTATGATGTTATGAGGGAGAAGGCTTTAAAACAGTTGAATTTTGCTAAATGTCCTTCATGTGGTCTTTTCACGCCTTACAGGTTAAAGAATGTTGAAGGTAATGCTGTGAAATGTAAAAAATGTGGAAGCATGATTCAGCTTAAAAAGCAAATTTCATGAAAGCTTTCTTTTTGAGGAGGAGAGCATTTTTAAGTCGTGAGGAGAAAGGAGAAGGTGAATTAAAAGCTGAATTTGCTCTCCTCCTCATTTTACCTTTAAAAAGCCTATTTCTTTATAAATTTTACGCATTCATTAGTTTAAGAAGTGATATATGTCCACTTAACAAATATTATGTCTGTTTTTTCCTTTTTGTTTTAAATGCACATTTAAATTTTAAATTATAAATTAATTTAAACCTTTCTAGAAGGTTATTTTTAAATGAAAGTTTATATTTTCATCTTTCCTTTGCATAGGCCTCTACAATATTGCAGGAGTTTGAGTGAATAGCTCTTTGCAGCTCCTCTTAGGTTTATTTTTGTTCACGTTTAGGTTGAAATCCTTTCCTAAAATGTAACTTTAGAGACCTTTTAACTTGGTTATATTTCAACTTTGAAGTCTTGCTTTACCGTGTTTGTGGGCTTTTTCCTTAAGCTTGCGGAGCAGGGCTGCCGCCTTGTAAGCGTTTTCGACCTTAGCGATTTTTAAAGCCTTTTCCAGGGAGATTTTTGATCCGCAATAGGGGCAGTTTCTTGTTTTCTGACCGTTTTTTGCCAGCAGGTAGCCTCCGCATTTACTGCATACGACAATTGTGTAGCTGGTCAAATGGTTTCCCTCCGAAAACCTTTTCCACTTTTCATTTTATAACGTTAATGCAAGGGGCCAGTGGATGAGCGGCGGAGAAGTAGAAGTTAAGGAGCGTTTGGATCTAAAATCTTCAGCGGTGCAATATTTTAGGAAGAAGGGTTATAAGGTGGAGGAAGGCATAAGCCTGGAAGGTTTCAGGGGTATTCAGCGAACTTTCGACTTGATAGTTCAGAGGGGAAGGCAGGCTCAATGCGTGTGGATAAGGGATTGGAAGAGAACCATAGGTATAAACGTGGTTATAAATCTTGACAAGGCCTCAGAGGAGGTTGGCCTTCCAAACCCTATAATAATTGGAGAAAAATTCAGCGATCATGCTAAGTCATACGCTAACAGAAGGAAGATAATGCTTCTGACAAAGAGGCAGATACTTCAAAGCCTAAGATGAATTTAGATCTTTAAAAATTCATCTAGCCTACCTTCCCTTTCTAGCTTGCCAAGCCAGTCAACAATTCCTAAACGACATTTTTCAGAGCCTTTCAAAACTTCCAAAATTTCACCTGCAGCGTCCTCCACGCTTTTGCCTGAAACATTAACCTCGCAAACCTTCCCCTCCCCATAAGCCTTTAAAGCTTCAACCAAACACACATCAAGAATTTCACAAGCCAAATTCTCCCAAAGCTTCCGCCCTGAAAAGCCAGACTTCTGCATAAACTCACGCAGCTCCACAGGATCCCGCCTCAAAACAAAAGCATAAGTTAAAAACCTTTTCGGAACTAGGCCAGCTGCATGCCCATCAACAACAACATTCCTTGAAAGATTTTCCAAAATTATCTCGCCGACTCTCCTCCTCACATGTACTTCGTCAAAAATAATAGATTTCCTCTCCCTGTCTTCGCCTAAAACGAGTTTTTCTTTAATGGCCAAATCAGTTAGATTAATATAAACAGCGTCAAGCCTTATGGCGAGAAACTTAGAAACAGAAGTCTTCCCAACACATGGAGTTCCAGTTACTAAAACAACAAGCCTAGACAAACAAAGCACACCCATAAACCTATAATCCACACGCCTAAAATAAACATTCCAAAAATTTTATTGCACACGCATCTCTTATTTTATACAGGGCTGGCGAGTTGGCGTGTGGCTTTCGAGCCTCCCAAAGAGGCTTGAGGAAACTCCGCCCACAAGTAGAAGTGCAAAGCCCGCAAGGGCTTAAGGCGAGAGCCTTGGCAACGGAGCAGAAACGAAACGTCCACAAGGCAGGTGCCCATGATACATGCCAAGTTGTTGAGAATGCCTTGTGGAAACGGTGAAACGGCCGTCCTGCACGTGGAAAGGGCAAAAAGCGCCAATGAAGAATCTACCTGAAGCGCAGGTAGCCCGATTAGCTGAATGCCACATAAAACAGAAGGCGGGTTACAGCCAACACGCCAGCCCTACGGAATAACACGCATAAATTTTAT
>JBBITX010000073.1:0-6029 GCA_037440545.1 Candidatus Bathyarchaeota archaeon | reverse complement strand
GCTGACCGCTTATTTAAAAGTGCGCTAAATTTTGTATGTTTTCCAAAGAAAATGGGGATTTTATAGCTGCAGTCCTAGTTTTTCATATATGCGTTTTCTGCTTTCTTCAACGCTTTTTGCAACGTCCATGTATAGGTTGTTGCCGTGGGAGTCAATTGCAACTGTGAGGGGGCCGAAGTTTTCAACTTCGAATATCCATAGGGCTTCAGGTGTTCCAAGGTCAAGCCACTCCACGCCATTAACTTTTTTTATGGCTTTTGCAGCTAGTATGGCGGCTCCTCCTGTGAAGGCTCCGTAGACTGCGCCGTACTTCGCCATGGCTTCGGTTGTCCTCTTCCCCATTCCTCCCTTTCCAATAACAACTCTAACCTTGAAGTTTTTTATGAATTCATCTTCAAAAATGTCCATTCTAGTGCTTGTTGTTGGACCTGCAGCCACGGCTATCCATTCTTCGCCTTCCTTGCTCACCACTGGGCCGCAGTGGAAAACGGCTGAACCCTCAAGGTTTAATGGGAGAGGTTTACCCTGCCTGTAATATTCTAGGGCGCGCCTGTGAGCTTGATCTCTAGCCGTTACAATGGTTCCTGTTATGTAAAGCACATCGTTAACCATTAATTTTCGAATTTCATCCTCAGATATTGGGGTTTTATAATGGTATACAGCCATAAACCATCACCTCTCTATTTTATGGGTTAAATATTCAACATTTCCATTTGACGTTATTCTGGCTGAGGCCCTTCTGGCAGCCCAGCAGTTGAAGGCTACAGCAGCAGGGAAGGATGCTGGATGTCTGAAGGCATATTCCACATGAACTCCTAACACGGTGGTTTTTCCACCTAAACCCATCGGGCCTATTCCAGTCATGTTTGCCGCTTCTAAAAGCTCTTTCTCCAGTTTGGCTATTTCAGGGTTTGGGTTTGCCTCGTCCAGAGGCCTTAAAAGAGCCTTTTTAGCAAGCTTCATAGCTATATCTGAGCCTCCTCCCATGGCTACGCCTAAAATTGTGGGGGGGCAAGGCTGAGATCCAGCCTTAATAACAGAGTCTATGACAAACTTTTTCAGCCCGTTTATGCCTTCACCTGGCACAAGCATTCCTGTAAGGCAGACGTTTTCTGAACCTCCTCCCTTTGGCATAACGGTTAATTCAAGGCTTTCTCCCTCAATTAATTCCCAGTTTATGTATGGTATGAATCTTCCAGTGTTGTCTCCGCTGTTCTTCTGGGTGAAGGGGTCAACAGCGTTAGGCCTTAATGGAATCTCCTTAGTCGCCCTCCTAGTGGCTTTGAAAACAGCCTCCTCAACCTTTTCAAGGCCTTTAAATTCCACTCCAGCCCTAACGTAGAAGATTATTGTTCCAGTGTCCTGGCATATTGGAGCCTTATATTTTTCTGCAAGCTCTATGTTTTCCAGTATAGCCCTAAGCTGAGTTTTTCCAGCCTCGCTTGTTTCATCCTCGTAAGCCTTTTTCAAAGCTTTCTTCACGTCTTCCGGCAGGTATATCACAGCCTGTTTTAGAAGGTTAAAAGCCACATCTTCAATAATCCTTGCTTTTTCCAAACATTATCCCTCTAAGGCGGCATAGCAGTTTGTTTCTTTCAAGGTTTAAAAAGTTTTTCAGCGGAACATGGTGAAATAATGCTTGAAAAGGGGTTATTTTAACTTATCTCTCCGGTTGTTTAACACTTCCATTTCACGTTTGATTTAAATACAGCAAAAGCAAAACTTTCTCTGGATTGCTTATGTCGGAGGTTGAGGAGGAAGAACCCGCTAGGAAAAGATACGAGTATTTGGAGGATCTTCCAGGAGTAGGCCCTACAACAGCCCAGAAGTTAAGGGAGTTAGGCTTCCACACTGTTGAGTCTTTAGCCATGGCAACTGTCCGCGAGTTAGAGCCTGCTGGAATAAGTGAGAAGAAAGCTTTAGCCATAATAAGTGCAGCCCGATCTTCAATTGGCGTATCCTTCATAAGGGCTGATGAACTGCTTAAAATGCGCCAGAACGTTTTAAGATTAACAACTGGAAGTAAAGCCTTAGACAGGCTTTTAGATGGAGGTTTGGAGACGCAGACCATAACGGAGTTTTACGGAGAGTATGGAAGCGGAAAAAGCCAAATTTGCCATCAGCTCTGCGTTAATGTTCAGCTTCCACCGGAGAGAGGAGGCTTAAACGGGGCTGCCCTATATATAGATACAGAAAACACTTTCAGAACTGAAAGGGTTGTTCAGATGTCTAGGCATATGGGAATAGACCCGGAATGCGCTGTCAAAAACATTGTTTACGCCGAAGCTTACACCTCTGACCATCAGATGTTCCTATTGGAAAACGCTGATAAAGTTATAAAAGAGAACAACGTGAAACTCATAATAATTGACTCTTTAACAGCCCATTTTAGAAGCGAATACATCGGCAGGGAGACGCTTGCCTCAAGACAACAGAAACTTAACAAGCATATGCATAGAATTATAAGGCTTGCAAGAGCCTTCAACGCCGTGGCTGTGGTTACAAACCAGGTTATGGCTAAGCCAGATGTTTTCTTCGGAGACGCCGTAAGCCCCATAGGAGGACACATAGTAGGCCATACAAGCCACACACGCATATACTTAAGGAAGACAGCCCACGGGCCTGTGCGCATAGCCCGCCTCGTTTCAAGCCCCTACCTTCCTGAAGGAGAGGAAGTTTTTAAAATAACAGAGAATGGAATAGAGGACGTTTCAGAAGAAGAGAAAAGCAGGCAGAGTGGACGTTAAGATGCCTATACCTTCAGCCCTGGTAACACGTTTCTTCCAGCTTATAATAAACAAACAGTTTGCAGAAGCCCAGCGGGAACTTGAAAGGCTTAAACAGAAAATGCATAAAACAGAATGGAACAGAGGCTATTTCAGAGCATTATATGGAATGATGCTTGTAAGACGCCAAAACAACAACGACTCATACGCGTTCTTCTCAAAGCTTGACCTAAACGACAAAGAAGCCCTCCAAGCCTACAGAAGAGAATTTCTAAACCATGTAAAAAACAGGCTTCACGGAGACTTCGACAGAGGATACTTCGCAGCCTGGTCAGACTTCACCAGAGTAATGGCAAAAATAAACACAAACAACCAGCCAGATAAAAACTTGAAAAACAGCTTCCTAAAACAGAAAACTGCCCCTCAAGAAGAAGCCGACACTAAGCCGCCAGTATAGTGTAAAGGAGCACCCAGAAAACAATCCAGGATAGGAAGTATATTCCTATCCCTGTTGTGAGGATTTTCTGCGGCTTCTCAACTTTAGGCATAAACCTCGGCTTAAAAATGTAGTAGGACAGCACGTAAACTATTATTGCCAAAGCAAAAGCGTTCATGAAAATGTTAAATCCTAAAACGTCTCTTCCAATAGTGTTTGTGGCATACTCATACCCTATACATATTAACGCTGCCACTAACCCTAAAAAGAAACGCGTCCAATAGAGAATCTCTAAAGGCTTCATTGACCTCACTCTCCACGCTTCCATTATACTTAAAAAGCATTTAAATTTGACTATGGTGTCAAGTTATTTTGGGAGCTTTGAAAGGCCACTTTTGAGAGGGCTCATCAGTGGCGCACGGATCAACGCAAACGCGGCGAAACTGCTACCTTAACTTTTGAGCTCTCCACGCTACCCTAATGCTTACCTAAAAGCATTAAATTTGACCATCCAAAATTAGGATGTTAATTTCCATCTTGGCTTTCAAGCAGACTTCCGGTTCGACAGAGGCTGAAATAATCATTAAACCCTAAATCTACCTGAACTTTCAAAAGGGTTAATAGAAATAGAGACAATAGTCTATTTTATAGCCTTAAACATGCATAGTGATTTTAAGTGGGTTAATTGGCTAGGGAGTTTACAAGCTTCGACGTTGCAGCTGTTGTTTACGAGTTAAAGGCTTCAGCGTCCAACTCTTATGTTAGGGGAATATATCAGGTTGACGATAAAACCCTGCTTTTAAAGCTGAGACGGGGCGAGTTGGATTTAAGGCTTGTTTTGGAGGCTGGCCGACGTTTACACTTAACCTCCTACGTTTTTGAGAAGCCTATGGTTCCTCCGGCCTTCTGCATGGCATTGCGGAAACATCTTAGAAACAGCCTTTTAATGGATGTTGAACAATACGAGTTTGAACGTGTCGTAATCTTCCATTTCAAGTCTAAAAATGGCTTTTTCAGACTTGTTTTGGAGCTTTTCGGCGATGGCAACATAATCCTCATAGATGATGAAAACAGGATTCTCCAAGCCCTATATTATAAACGTATGAGGGATAGAAACATTTTAAGAGGCGAAATTTTCATCCCTGCACCATCAAGCGGGAAAAACCCATTCAAAATTGACGGAAAAACCCTCTTAGAAGGACTTAAAAGCTTTGGCAAAGCAGAGGTTGTAAGGGCACTAGCGCGTTTTCTAGGCTTAGGCGGAATTTACGCTGAAGAGGTTTTAATAAGGCTTAACATTGAAAAGACAACACCATGTGACATTTTAGAAGCTGAAAAAGTTAACGCCATACACGAATGTGTCAAAAATTTAATTTCTCAGGTTTTTGAAGGCAGGCTTGAGCCATCCATAATTATAGACGAGGCAGGAGAGTTTATAGATGTAACACCTTTAAGGCTGAAACGCTACAATAGGCTGAAACATGAAAGCTACAGCAGCTTTAACGAGGCTTTAGACGAGTTTTACATTAGAACAACAGCTGTGGAGAAAGCCTTAGCCCCTGAGAAGGCTGAAAAGCTTAGACTTAAACAGGAAATAAACCGTTTAGAAAGAGTTTTGGCGGAACAGGAAAAGGCCTTAAAAGAAGAGGGGGAAAAAGCTGAAAGGTTTAAGCTTATAGGCGACTTAATATACATGCATCTAACAGAGCTTCAAGCCCTAACTGATTTTTTCATGAAAGGGAGAAGGGAGGGGAAAGAGTGGGATGAAATTGTTAGAATGATATTAACCGGCAAGCGTGACGGCGTAAAGCCATACATCCTCTTCGAATCTTTTGATAGGCATAGGCTTGCGGTTAACGTTTGCGTTGAAGGCATACGTTTCGAAGTCGAGCTGCAGAGAGACATGCACTCTAATGCTGCCAAATATTATGAGAAGGCTAAAAATGCCAGGCGTAAGCTTGAAGGAGCCCGAAAAGCCTTTATGGAAACATTGGATAAGCTTGAGAAAGCCAAAGCTGAACTTTTAAAGGTTGAAAGCCTAGAACTTGTTAAACCAGCTGAAGCCTTAAAGGTCCTGAGCAAAAGGAAAGTTGAACGTAAGAAATGGTTTGAAAAGTTCAGATGGTTCAATTCCTCAGACGGCTTCCTAGTTGTAGCCGGAAAAGACGCAGTCAGCAACGAGGTGCTCATAAAAAAGTACACGGACACCCATGACTTGGTATTCCACGCAGACATTGTAGGCGCACCCTTCGTCGTGGTTAAAACCGGCGGGATGAAGCCAAGCGAAAGATGCCTCAGCGAGGCCGCACAGTTTGCAGCATCCCTTTCAAGGGCATGGCGGGAAGGCTTCGCCTCAGTAGACGTTTACTGGGTTAGGCCAGATCAGCTTAGGAAGGGGGGACCATCGGGAGAATACGTGCCTAAGGGAGCCTTCATGGTTGCAGGCCAACGCAACTGGATGCGCAGAATCCCCCTTAAGCTGGCTATAGGCGTTTCAATAGGGGAAGACGGCCGAATAAACCTTTTAGGAGGACCATTAGAGGCCGTTAAGTCCAGGTCAAAGGCATATGTGACTCTTGTCCCAGGAAACAATGAGGGAAAAGAGCTTTTTATAAAAATTTTAAAGTGTTTAGCTGAAAAACTTCCGCGAGAACTGCAAGATCAACTTTCAAAAGTTCCATTTGAAGCCGTTAGAGAGCTTGTTCCCTACGGAAAAGCTAGAATACTATATGAGAATTAGCCGGTTACAAAATTTTGCTTATGGGCTTCGGCATGTGGTTTAGGGTTTTCCCCTCCAGTCGGCTTCAGGCCATTTTCTTAGGAGGTGATCCGGCCGCAGGTTCCCCTACGGCCACCTTGTTACGACT
>JBBITX010000072.1:0-6057 GCA_037440545.1 Candidatus Bathyarchaeota archaeon | reverse complement strand
AAAGGAAGAAAAAGGAACAATCTATCCCCCTAATTAGTCTTTACGGAGCTTAAATGTTACTGATAAAAACTTTGGCTTTTCACGTACATGCTTAGCGCTTACTAACCAAAATAAGAAGCTTCAAATATAGATTCTTCGCTAAAATAGTCTATTTGAGGAAAATTACATTTTCCAGGTTTTTAAAATGTTCGTCTCCAGTCACTATTTTAGCATTTTTCGCCATTCCCGTGGCGTACACTATGGAGTCAGCTAACCCCCAGCCTCCAACCTTCTTCTTCATTACATAATCAATTTTGGCAGACTCCACAGCTATTTTTTCGTCTAATAAAGCCAAAGCACTTCTTTCTTTTATGAACCTTCTCTGCTTTTCAGCCAATTCCTTCCCAGCCACCCTTAAAGTTTTAGCGTAAACCTCGGCGAAGCAAATGGTCGGTGTTATCTTCTCATCTAAACCCTCGATTAGAGGTCTAACCTTCTCCCCAGCCTTCGTCCCCATAAAATACTCCATCCACGCATACGAGTCTATCACATACCTCATAGCCTTTCCCTATGATCCCTTAAATCGCTAATATCAACAGGTTTCATAACTCCAAACAAGCCTTCCTTTTTTGCAAAATATTCTATCAAAATCTTATTAATCAAATTAGAGATATTTCTAGCCCCAGCCTTCTCTTTGAGAGTTTGGTAAACATCTTCTCTAAGGAGTACAGTTGTCTTTTTAGCCATAAACATCACCGTAAACATCTACGTAAACCTGCTTAAAAACATTGCGTAAACATATGAAAAAACTGGCATGCGTCACATCTACAGCTTCACCTTCAACACAATCGACAGACATGAAAAACGTAAATATGATTGCTCTCAAACGTTTGCCTAAAGATTAATCAGCTCCCTCTAGGTTGTTAAAGTAATAATCAGGATGCTTATGCAATCTGAAAAAGGGGTAGGGGAGAAAAATTTGACAAGCTGCTTGTGTATGTCCTAAATTGAAATTTTAAACTCGCAATAAGAATAAATTCTAGAGCTATGTTTAGCATATACAAAATTCAGCCGCTTGAAAGGTGTATGTTACGAGTAACGAGATTAGGGTTCAATATTCTGGCTTTGTAATTTTTGCAGCTAAAATGCTAAGCGTTGGCACAGGGCTAATTTTCCAATTAATGATTGCCCGCGCAATCACTCCAGAAGAGTATGGCGTATGGTTTAACATTAACGACGTGTTAGGCTACTTTACAGTGCTAGCTGGAACCATACCCTTCTGGGCTATGCGTTTCCTTGCGAGAGGCAGGGCGGGGGCGACAATAACTGGGACAGTGGCAAATTTAACGTTTTCAGTTATTGCAACACTGATTTATATTCCACTAGTACCGGTTATAACCTCTGTTTTAGGTGTAAGCCAAAGTTATCTTCCTTTATACATGCTTATCTCAGTACAGATAATTGAGCTTTATATTCTAAACGTGTTTGAATCGTGTTTAAGAGCCATTAAGCCTCAAACCCTTGGATATGGTTTGTTAATGGTTGAAACCACTAAGGTTGTTCTAGGCTACGTGCTTATAATCACTTTGAAACAGTCTCTCGGGGGAGCGGTGATAAGCCTCACCGTGGCGTTGGCTATTCAAACCTTGTATTATTTCTGGCTTCTTTCAAAAGAGTTCGGTGAAAAAGTTGAATGGTCATATGTTAAGGAGTGGGTTAAAGGCTCTGTGGCAAACCTTTATAATGCTGTGGGAAACCAAATTGCAGCTTTCATATTCGTAATGTTATTCACGTTTGGGGGGGAAACGGCTAGAGGCAACTATGGAGCTGCAGCGCAAATAGCGAATATCATCACGTATTCCTCTTTTCTGGCCTTTGCTTTATACCCTAAACTTCTAGCTGAAAAAAGCAGCCGAGACATTACAGTTTCTTTAAAAACAGTTTTAATGTTTGCCTTTCCAATGACAGCCGGCGCCCTAGCACTTCCCGACTCATACTTGACGATACTTAAAAGCGTGTATAAGGAAGCCTGGCCCATACTTTCTGTGCTTGCGTTAGACGCCTTCATCGCAACAGCCTCAACCCTGTTCGGCTCTGTATTATACGGATTGGAAAACGTTGATGAAAAGGCAAAAATACCTTTAAGGCAGCTGGTTAAGAGCAGACTTTTCATAGCCTTCTCCCTACCCTACATCCACTCAGCCATAACAATACCCACAGCCTATTACGTTTTAACAAGCCTAACAGTAGGTCAGCCTATGCTTTCAGCTCTTTCAGTTGCAATAATTAACTCTGCAGCCCGATTCATAATGTTTCTAATACTATACGTTATGGTGCAGCAAATGGTTAAAATTGAAATTCCATGGAAAAGCATCGCAAAATACCTTTTCGCCTCCATGTTTATGGCATTAATCCTTTACATGCTTCCACATCCTACAAGGCTATCGTCAACCCTTGCCTTAACAGCTTTCGGAGGAATAATCTACCTAACAGTTTTATCGGCTGTGGATAGGGAGGCTAGAGCTTTAGCAAAATCCATATGGGATGAAATTACCCATAAATTCAAATTTAAATAGGCTTCAAATTGCTTCGCTTTCCATACTGGCGGGTTAATCTATTAAAGTTACGTTAAAAGGGCTGTTAAAACCTCTTTAAGCTCGTTTTTATCTCTTAATTTTTTGAATATGGCCTTACCAGTTTTGTATAGACGTAGGGAAACCGTTTTAAATTTTAAGTCGAAAACTAAACCTGCTATGGTTTTCTCAATTTTCGCCCTGCTAAGTATTTTTTCTATTGCTTCTCCTTTTTTATCATGTTTGAAGACTACTATGAAGTCTTTCTCCTCTCCACATGCCTCCTCTATTGTGGCTATGTAATCCTCTATTCTAACGTTCATAGGGACTCTTCAATCTCCTTCAAGGCTTCGATGAAAATGTCTATTTCCTCCCTTGTGTTGTATATGTAGAAGCTTGCCCTAGCTGAAGATGATATTCCAAACCTCTGATGGAGGGGCTGGGCGCAGTGGAATCCGCTTCTAATCATTATTCCATAACTGTCAAGGAGTAAAGCCACGTCATGCGAGTTGAAGCCATCCACATTGAATGGTATTATCCCGCATTTAAGCGAAGCTTCCCTCGGTCCGTAAACCCTGATTTTTCTAAGTTCACCCATACGTTTTAAGGCGTATTCAGTTAATTCGCATTCATGAGCCTTAACGTTTTCCATGCCTAGTCTTTTCAAATATTTCACAGCTTCCATGAGGCCTATTCCGCCGCCTATGTCAGGGGTTCCAGCTTCAAATTTCCAGGGAAGCTCATTCCAGGAGATTCGGCATCTACCCGTTTCAGGGTTATATGAAACTTCCCTAATCATTTCGCCCCCTCCATGGAAGGGCTCCATACTTTCAAGAAGCTCACGTTTTCCATAGAGCACGCCTATGCCTGTTGGGGCTAACATTTTATGTCCTGAGAAAGCCATAAAGTCCACATCTAAATCCTTAACGTCTACTGGAATGTGGGGGACAGATTGGGCTCCATCTAAAAGCACGAGGGCATCATGTTTATGGGCTTCTTCAGCTATTTTTTTCACGTTGTTTATTACGCCTGTAACGTTTGAAACATGCGTGACGCAAACCATTTTCACATTGCCTTTTAAAGCCCTTTCGAAAGCCTCATAATTGAGGGTTCCATCCATTTTAACGTCAACGTACCTAACTTTAAACCCCCTTATTTTTGAAAGGATTTCCCATGGAACTATGTTGCTGTGATGCTCCATCAAAGTCACTAAAACCTCGTCTCCGCTTTTCATTTTGTAAAGCCCCCATGAATAGGCCACAAAGTTTATGGCTTCTGTTGCTCCGCGAACAAAGACTATTTCCTCTAGGCTTTCCGCGTTTATGAACTTTGCAACTTCCCCATGTGCCTCCTCATAGAGCTGTGTAGCCTCCTGCGACAATGTGTGGACAGCCCTGTGGACGTTAGCGTTGCTTTTTTCATAGAACTCCTTCACTGCTTCAATAACCTGTCTAGGCTTCTGCGAAGTGGCTGCATTGTCAAAGTACACCAGTTGGCGGTTGTTTATCCTCCTATTTAAAATTGGGAAGTCCTCCCTAACCCTATATGGGTTAAGCATTAAAGGTTCTCCTCCCCTGTTTTCATCCTTTTTGAAAGTATTTCAGCCAGCTCCTCCTCTTCAAGAGCCTGCTTCTCCTCAAATGTAAGTTCTTGCGGAAGCCAGCTTGGACGCTTAGCTGCCTTCTCATAGTAGGTTCTTATAGCCCTTCTAAGGGCTCCTACGGCTAGTATGCCGCAGTGGAACTTCACTGTGGGGAGTCCTCCAACCTCATCAACAACGTTTTTCCATGAAATTTTCCAGGCTTCTTCAAGTTTTAAGCCCTTAACCTTTTCTGTTAGTATGCTGCTTGTAGCTATGTTTGCAGCGCAACCGTAGCTTTCAAAAGTTGCCCTTTCAATTACTTCCTCATCGTTTATTTTAAGGTAGAAGGTTATCATGTCTCCGCATGAGGGGTTTCCAGCAACAGCTGAAACCGTTGCATCCTCCATCCTTCCAAGGTTTTTAGGGTTTCTGAAAAGGTCAAGTAACTTCTTACTGTAGGGTAATGGCACACGAGACATTTTTACACCCCTATAGAGCCAGTTATACCTCTAAGCCTATCCACAGCCTTAGGCATAACCTCTAAAACATATTCAATGTCTTCATCCTTATGGCAACGTGTAACCTTCATTAATATGCTTCCATGGGCTTCTTCAAACCTTCTGCCCAAAGCCACTAAAACATGGCTTGGCTGGAGGAGACGCCTAGTGCAGGCGCTTCCGCTTGAAACATAAACCCCATTAAGGCTTAACTCCACAGTTAAGGCTTCACCCTCACATTTTAAGAAGCTAAAATTCACATTGTCAGGGGCTCTCCTATCCCCTAAAGGCCCATTAACAAGCACTTCTGATATTCTATCTAAAACTCCATGTATAAGCTTGTCCCTAAGCCTCCGCATAAGGCCCACGTTATCCTCGAAGTTTTTGAAGGAAAGCTCCGAAGCCTTTGCAAACCCCACGATTAGGGGAGTGTTCTCAACCCCTGGCCAAAGCCTCTGAGTTCCAATGGAACCCTCTAAAATCCTCTCTATGCCTACTCCCTCCTTAGTGTAAAGCGCTCCCACTCCGCGAGGCCCTAAAATTTTGTAACTGCTTAAAGTTGCCAAATCCACATTCCACTCCTCAACATTGAAAGGTATTTTCCCATAAGCATCTGAAGCGTCAGTGTGGAAAAGGATGCTTTGGTTTTCATCTTTCACTATTTCCACAGCCTCCCTTATAGGCTGTATGACGCCTATCTCATGGTTCACAGCTGCTATGCTTACAAGGGCTGTTTCTCCATCTACGGCTTCGCTTAGCTTTTCAAGGTTTATGAAGCCCTCGCTGTTCACAGGAACTTTCTTCAAAGAGAAACCATATTTTGTAAGCATTTCAGCCACATGCATAACGCTTAGTGGCTCAATTTCTGAAATTACAATTTTTTTACCGCTACCCCTCATTTTTAGGGTTGTTCCAAGAAGCGCCAGGTTGTTAGCCTCTGTTTCTCCAGGGGTGAAATTAACCTCTTCAAGGGATTTACAGCCTATATATCTGGCTATTTTTTGAGCTGAATCCATCAACACCTCATAGGCTTCCCATCCTGGCTTATGGCTTAACGTTGGATTTCCATAGGCAAGCCTGTTAAAGTAGGGATGCATAGCCTCTAAAACTTCATCCGGCACAAAACTTGAGTTTTCTATATCTAGGTAAACCTCTCTTTTTAGCCCTTCATGGGCTTTAAGCAGCTCCTTAACATTTTCAACCATGCTTTCAAGACCCTAATCTGAAATTATTTAGCCTCACCTTATAGAAAAGGATTTATGGCGAACTCCCCCATTTCGCAAGTCGTTTAGCGGCAATAGCTCTGAAAGTTAAGGCTGGCGCCATACATTTAGGGTTTAAGTAACATTTTAAATGCTCCACATGCTCTTCAAACAACACTTTCATTTCCATCACACCTGCAACATGATATGCGTAGTGGTCTAAT
>JBBITX010000071.1:0-6062 GCA_037440545.1 Candidatus Bathyarchaeota archaeon | reverse complement strand
CAATTAGCTTATCCGCCTTCATCAGGAAACCATCTGAACATGTTTTAAAATAATTTATCGCTTAAAACATTTAAGACTATTCTGACATTTATCGCTTAAAACATTTAAGACTATTCTGACCTTTAAAGCTATATGGTGGAAATGTTAATGCCTGAACCTGTAAGAAGTTTCATAGCCTTCGACATAGAGAATAAAACGGTTTTAGATAGGATAGCAGAGGTACAGAGGGCTTTGATTAAAACGGGGGCAGACCTGAAGCTTGTTGAACCAGTAAACATTCACATAACACTGCGTTTTCTGGGAAACATCTCCTTAAATATAGTGGAAAAGGTTTTCGAAGTTATGAAAAGGGTTCAGTTCAAACCCTTCGATGTGAGAATTCAGGGAGTAGGAGTATTCCCGAACACGCGTTTTCCAAGAGTCTTATGGGCTGGGATAACTGAAGGCTCTTTACAGCTTCGAGGAATATTCAGCCAGTTAGAGCCCAGCTTGGAAGGGTTAGGGTTAGCTCCAGATAGGAAAGGCTTCAGTCCTCACTTAACAATAGCTCGTATAAAATCTGGGAGAAACAAAGCTGAGCTCTTAAGGTTTTTGGAAAAGAACGTGAAATACGATTTTGGAATTGTGAAAGCTGAATGTTTAAGGCTTAAGAGAAGCGAGCTTACTCCTAAAGGGCCTATTTATTCAACTCTTAGAGAGGTTTGTCCCCAAACATAAATTTGGGGAAAGGGCTGTTTATGCCTGAGCCTTTAGAAAAAGTTTGTGCAACTGTTTTAGATAGGGTTACCCCGGGAAAGGGTGAAAGGGCGAGAATAGAGGCTTTAGCCCATAAACTAGAGAGGGCTGTGGCTTCAGCAGCTGAGAATTTAGGCGTTAAAGCCCATGTACGCTTAGAGGGATCTGTAGCCAAAGACACATGGCTTAGGGATGATCCTGAAATAGACATTTTCATTCGCCTGCCAACAAGCATACCGCGGAAATCCCTTGGGGACGTAGGCCTAAAAATAGCTAGAAGGGCTGTTGAGGGATCGAAACAGGCTGAAAGGTTCGCAGAGCATCCTTATCTTGAGGCTTGGGTTGAAAACGTACGCGTAAACATAGTGCCATGCTACGAAACTAGGCGTGGAGAATGGATAAGCGCCACAGATCGAACACCATACCACACAGACTACGTTAAAAAGAATTTAGACGAGCAAATGCGGGGAGAGACGCGGCTCTTAAAGAGGTTTATGAAGGGTGTAGGCGTTTATGGAGCGGAAATAAAAATTGGAGGTTTCAGCGGCTACCTATGCGAACTCCTAATAATAAATTTTAAATCTTTTCTAAACGTTTTAGAATTCTTTGCCCGCCAAAAACGCGGAACATTCATAGACCTTGAAAATTATTATCGGGGAAGGGAAGATGAGGCGAAACTGCTTTTTAACGAGCCGCTCGTCATAGTGGACCCCGTTGATATGGGGAGAAACGTAGCCTCAGCCGTTAACCCTGATAAACTCTACACGTTCATGGCGGCTTCAAGAGCCTTTCTTGAAAATCCTAACGTGTACTTCTTTTATCCGCCTGAAACAATACCACTTAAATCCAAGGAGCTTAGGGAGAAAATTAGGGGCCATGGCGCCTCATTGGTTTTTCTGGTTTTTGGAGAGGTAGAAGCAGTGCCTGATGTTTTATGGGGACAGATTTACAAGTCTCAACGCTCCCTCAGTAAGCTTCTAGTTTTAAACGAGTTTAAACTTTTAAGGTGTTCAGCTTGGAGCAACGAGAAAAACCTGAACATACTCATATTTGAACTTGAAAACAGCCAAATCCCACATGTTAAGAAGCATTTAGGCCCTCCCCTTGAAAAGGAGTCTGAATGTCGAAGATTTATAGCCAAGCACCTAAATGGGGCGGGCACAGTTTCAGGTCCATTCATTGAAGATGGAAGATGGGTTGTGGAGGTTAAGAGGAAATATACAGATGCTGTTTTTTTGCTGGAGGAAAAACTTAAGGAAGATGCGAGAAAAGCTGGCATAGCGAAGGAAATAGCTCAAGCTTTAAGTAAAGGCTTCAAAATTTATGTCAACGAGGACATAACTGAAATATATGAAGTGAACGGTGAATTTGCAAAGTTTTTTACAGATTTTCTGTCTGGAAAGCCTAAATGGCTTATGCTAGAAAAAACCTAAGCTGAAAACTATTAAAAAGGCACCTAAACCCCAACAGTAGAAGGCGAAAAAATGAAACTTCCTTTTCAAAATGGTCTTCCAGAGGATTTTCAAGGCTAAGTAGCCCACTAAAACCGCCATTACCGCTCCTGATAGAATTTCAATCACTCCAAGCCCTGAGGTTAGCAACTCGTTAAAATGGGTGTAAAATGTTAATGCCAGCGCGGCTACCACCGCCGGTATTGAAAGGAGAAAGGAGAATTTGAAAGCCTTCTCCCTTCTAATTCCAAGCATTAATGCCGTGGCTATTGTGGCTCCACTTCTTGAAATTCCAGGAATAACAGCTATGCCCTGTGCAATGCCGATAATTAAGGCGTCTAATCCGCCTATTTCCTTATTCCTATCTCTTCCAGCCTTAGAGGAGTAGAGAAGAGCTCCGCATGCTAGAAAAGTGTAGGCTATGAACATAGGGTTTTCAAATGTAGCTTCGAAAAATGTGTTGAAAATAAGCCCTATTAAAACTGTTGGCACAGTTCCGACGATTATAAGGGGGATGAGTCTACCATGATTCGATTTGAAGTTTAAACGGGCCAATGCTGAGAGAATGCCTATAACTTCGCTTTTGAAAAAGAGGGAAACAACTAATAATGTTCCCACGTGGAGTATGACGTCGAAGAGCAGCGGAAAATTTAACCCCATAAGATTCTCTGCAATCTTCAAATGTCCAGTGCTTGATATGGGAAGCCACTCTGTTAATCCCTGAATTAGGCCTAAGATAACGCTTTTAATAAGCTGATCCAATTATGGCTCCTGCTCACTTCTATTTTTCATCTAATTTAAAAGATTATTTCCCCTTTGAGGCTTAATACACCTTGGTTAAAAAACCTCAATATGACATTTGAGAGTTTACCCTAATTTTTTCTGTTTATCTGTGGAAATAAGGCTTGAAACTTTTAAGCCTATAAGCCTTATCTTCTTGTCTGGTTTGAGGTGGGCTTGCAGGAGCTCCCTACCCGTTTTCTTTAAGTCCTCTAACCTGTTTGTCATAAAAGAAAGCGTCTTGCTATAAGTATGAGTTTCGAAGTCTTCGTAACGCATTTTAACTGTTATGGTTTTAAATTGGAGTTTTTGCCTCAAAACCTCCGCTTGTAAGTCATCGGCAAGTTTGTCTATGGTTTTTAGGATTAAATCGAAATTTGAAGTGTCCTCCTCAAAGGTTTTCTCGCGGCTTACCGATTTTATCTCGCTTTTCTCTTCAACTTCGCTTTTGTCCACGCCGTGGGCCATTAAGTATAAATGTGTGCCTACAACGCCGAAGGCTTCAACCAGAACTGTTGGATCGCAGCGGGCTAAATCGCCTATTGTTTTGATGCCTAAAGCCTTAAGCTTCTGCTCTGTTTTGCTTCCAACCCATAATAGTTTACGCACCGGAAGCGGATCTAAAAACTTTTCAGCTTCCTCTTCCTTGACAACTGTCAAGCCGTCTGGCTTTTGATGTTCGCATGCAATTTTGGCTATAAGCTTGTTGGGGCCTATGCCTATAGAGCATGATAGTCCTTCCTTTTCAAAAATTTCCTTTTTAATTTGGCGGGCTAGGGCTTCGGCTTCACCGTAATCTTTCACTTTGGAGGTTACATCTATAAAAGCCTCGTCTATTCCCCAACTTTCAATTTTGTTCCCATATTTCCTTAGAATCTCCATTATTTTTTCAGAAACCTCCACGTAGTGGTCATAGTTTACAGGTAGATATACGGCTTCAGGACAGAGTTTCCAAGCCTTTGATATGGGCATTCCGGATTTAACTCCAAACTTTCGAGCTTCATAGTTGCATGTGCTTACAACCCCTCTTCCCCTGCCCTCTTTTGGGTCTGCTCCCACAATTATGGGTTTCCCCTTAAATTCAGGATGATCCCTTTCCTCTACGGCTGTGAAAAAATGGTCCATGTCTACATGAAGGATTATGCGTTTTTTCCCGTTCATCCCAAATACTTTTCCAGAAGCCTTTGATAAAAATTTAAATGTTCCTTAACATTTGAACCTATCGCAAATTTAAGAAAAGGGTCTGGATAAGGCAAATATTTAACTGGGCTTAAGATTTTTAGTTCACAACTTTTAATGCTAGCATAGGGGAAATATTAGCACAAACGAGGATAGCATGATGGGTGGCATCGAGGAAAAAGAAGCATTGGAAATAGCTGTTGATTTCCTTAAGAGAAGGAAGAACACGGATAAAATTGATGTTTCAATAATTGAAAAAAAAGGAGAATTCTGGATTATTAGAGGCACATGTCCAATAAACTTGGAGGGACACCCGTGGGCTGAAAAATTCCTGGTTATCCTTGACAAAAAGGGAAAAATAAAAGCCACAAACTTCTCCCTTCTCTAGACTAATCCTCGTTTTACAGCATAAGCCCAAAGGCTTTAAACTTCTCATGGCTCGGCTAACTTATCGCAGTGCATGTATTTTCAAAATTTTCTAGGTGTTCTGCAATAGCGTTCAGGGTTGCCTTAAATTTAGAAAAGCTAATGAAGTAACATTTTTTTCCAGAACTGTATTTTATTAAGGAAGCGTGACTATTTGTTCAGCAAAATTCTTGTTCCACTCGATGGTTCTGAACATTCTTTTAAAGCCTTAAATGTGGCTGTGAAAATTGCGAAGAAGTTTGATGGGAATGTAAGGTTAATCCACGTATATTCGGTGGGGGCAATATCCATAGTTTTTCCTGAACAACTCTCCTTTGCAACAAAGATTCCGGTGATTACGTCTGCGGAATATTCAAGGATGGCCTGGGCTATGAGGGAGGCTGGAGCGCGCATCTTAGCAGGGGGGAGAAGAGAAAGTTAGAGCTGAAGGAGTTAAAGTTGAAAAACTGCTTAAAGAGGGACATGTTGTTCATGAAATAGTTAAAGCAGCTTGCGGGGGAGGCTTCAACCTGACTGTTATGGGGGCTAAGGGTGTAAGCAGAATAAAGGAAATCATTTTGGGAAGCGTCAGCGACGGGGTCATAAGAAACGCGCCATGCCCGGGGTTAATAGTAAAATAGGTTAAGTGTCCCTAAGGGAATCATTGCAAAGCATTGAACAGCGTCCAAAAAGTTTATTTTCGCGTTATAAAAATTGAAATTTTCACCAGTTGGAGGCAAGCTGAATAATAGATGTATTTGCCTAAACCAGTTGACAAAATGTTTCAAAGAGTTTCAGCAGGAGGAGGCATCTATGGTGAAGTTAACGAAGCCCCTCTTGCTTCTAATGGCTTTAAGTACTCTATACTCTTTAGGAGTCGGATTACTTGGTCCCATATACCCCTTATTCGTCGTTAACCGTTTCTCAGCTTCCATATTCGATTTTGGAATATTATATGCAATCTTCTGCATAGTTGCAGCCCTATTCAAGACTATAGCTGGAAAACTTGCAGACGCTTATGGAAGGGAAAGAATATTCTTCACAGGCGTTATGATGGGCGCAATATGTACTTTAGGCTACATATATGTCACCAACATTTTCCAGCTTTACATAATTGAGTTCTTTTTCGGATTATCCCATGCTCTTCAACGCCCATCCCTTTTAGCTTTGATGGTGGACATAAGCGACAAAAACAAGAGAGGGATGTTCTTTGGAATGTTTGAATCCGCATACGACATAACAGAAGCTGCAGCAGCCCTCCTATCCACACTAATAGCCAGCAAAATAGGCTTCGAACCCCTTTTCTACCTATGTTCAGGATGCCAGTTAACAACGGGATTATTTATACTGAAATACAAAAAGTAACTTTTCGAGGTTAAAGTTAGAAGGCTGAACGCTAAAGTTATTATTCTGGAAAGGTTTAGAATGGCAATAGAGAAGCCCGGTGGTGTAGCGGTCAAGCATGGAGGCCTCTGGAGCCTCTGACGGGAGTTCGAATCTCCCCCGGGCTAC
>JBBITX010000070.1:3739-6073 GCA_037440545.1 Candidatus Bathyarchaeota archaeon | reverse complement strand
ATTTGAGGAATAGGGATCTGCTAATTTTAGCCGAATAAAAGCTTTTAGGTTCAAGTTTATATTTCTCTAATCTCGCAGTGAAGTTTCTTTATAACTTCCTCTGCCTTTGAAGGGTCAACCTTTAAAGTGTAAAGTCTTCTAGAGGTGCGGAGCTTAAGCTTGACAACGTCCTTCAACCTCTTCACCATGCAGTATTCTGCACGTTCACTAATTTCAATGAATTTATCCACGTCGAAGATTTCCGACGGCAAATCTCCATCTCCAAGCTGATGCTTCTTAAAACGACCTGATTTTTATCTGTTTTGGTTAACCTTTACACCTTTTAAAAATTTCAGAAGCTCTCTTACATTCGGATGTTCTCCTTCCGGGTTTGAAATGTAGTAGGCTGCAACAGCGTTTGCTAGGGCTAACCTTTCTCCATTTGATAGGTCGTATATGCTTCCAAGAATGTTTCCTGCGTTCCAAGCGTCTCCTGCTCCGGTTGCTCTTAAAACTGGAACTTGAAAGGCAGAAACAACCGTTTCCCCATCTTTTGTGAATGTTGCTGAAAACCTCGTTGTATGAAGATCTATCCTTGAAGATAAACGAGAAGCCATGAACCGTGCAGCTTCTCTGGCTAAGTCCTCCAAAGCGAATTTTTCCTTTAGCCTCCAGCCCAGTTTTGCCCCGTAAAAAACAGCCTCATTCTCGTTTAAACTTAAAACGTCGACAATTCCGCTTTTAAGAACTCTTTCTATAAAACATTTGACTTTTGTTTTGTTAGGGGTTGGATCTGCCGTGTCGCAGTATGTCTTCCCCCTCCCACACTTTTTTGTTCTGGTGAAAACCTTTTCAGCAAGATCTGTTCCGAAAATTTTTGTCCCAGCCCAATTGAAAACGCATACAAAGTCGGCTTTTTCAATGGCTTCAAAGTCTTCGCGGCTGAGGTGAGAGGGACCGAAATCGGCTAAAGAGCCTAAATCCCTAAGCATCACATTTGCTTTTCCATCCGCTGTTTTAAATTCTAACGATGTTGTCATAGATAGTTTTTCCATAATTTTCACATGTGACAAGTCAACTGTAGGGGACTTTAAGTGAAATTTGATTAATTGAAGACCAAGCCTATTTGTACAAATTATTGGGATCACCCTAACTCCTAGCCTTGCCAGAGCTGAAGCCGTGTTTATTGCGTTTCCACCTCTGAATTCAAACTGGGAGATTCCGTCTAGGCTTCCGCCTTTACGCTTCACTACACTAGTAATCCTTTCAGAAAATGCCTTAACATCAAAGTTTAAGCTTACAAATCTATCAAGGAAGAAATCAGGCATAACAACTACGATGGCCTCCCGCTTTGGTGGATGTTTTAAAAAATTTTTCAACCCATCTAAATACTCACGTAGCAAAGGTCCATCACATCGCAAACTTTATCGGGAGCAAAGTCAACCTTCTACACCTTTTATCTAATGATTAGGCTAACTAAAAACCACACTATGTCTCCTAGATAGAGGGCTAACGCCAACCCTGCCGTTACAAATATGAGCATTGGCAATCCTGGAGTAGCCCAAACCACTTCATGAATTTCTCCAGCCTTAACAACTTCTTCAAGTCTTTGAACAATGGCATCTCTGTCCTCGTCTTTGGGGAAAATTAAAAGTTTTCTTCTAATTCCAAAGTCGGCTTTTTCCAAATCCTCTAACGGGTATATATGCCACTTTTCCCTAAGCTTTGCTATCGGAATTTTATAGCCTGTTATCAAAACTAAAATTTTCTTCCAAAACGCCTCTTTTTTCTGTTCCCCCTCAAAAAACTTCATACCAGTTTTTTGACGCAAATAAATGTTGTAAAAAAATATGTAAACAGCAGACAATGCCGAAAGAACTACAGAGTTGATGAAAACTGTTATCGGGAAAAAAGTTTGCATTATAGGTGATACTTCGCCGAAGAAAGGCTTCAAAACCCTATTAGGATAGAACGGCAAAGCTAAAGCCAAGCACATCAAGGCTTTTGCATCAGCTCCTCCAAAGCCGCCAGCATAGAAAAGCACTATTGCAAATGCAGCTGTCAACCCAAAGCACAAACCAAAATAGGGTAACAAAGCAAAATCCCAGAATAAAAGTTCAAAAAAGGTTAAGGCGAAGGCCAATGGAGCGAAAAGAACCCAAACTCTGTCACTTACTTCGCGAGTTTTAAAATCTCTCCAAGAAGCATATACTAAGAAAACAAACGCTAAAGCAATTTTCACAGTGGAGATCATTGAGGCTGTATGCATAACCCACCACCAGTGTAAGCTTAAAGATTTTATTCTTTATATTTATTGCCAGCCAAAACGAAAACATAGAAGACCAATTTCTTCGA
>JBBITX010000070.1:0-3639 GCA_037440545.1 Candidatus Bathyarchaeota archaeon | reverse complement strand
AAGCCTTTCTTATGGTCGGATTTAAGCCAGCTAGATTAAGGTTAATGGCTAGTGCATGGACAAAATATGTAAAGCTGCACCGTCTAAAAGATCTTTAGTCTTACATATTTTGCTTGATGAGAAAAGAGCTTAAAGCAATTTATAACTCTCTAATCTTAACTCGACAACTTCTACTTTAAGTTTGTTAGCAACTCTAGAAACTGAGGCTGATAAAGCGCTAAATTAGGTTTTAAACATCCTTTGATTTTTGCTGCAACGTACAAGCGTGCGACAACTGTAAAATTGGTTAGAACAGCCAGCACTGTAAGGGTAGCTAAAATCTGATTTATAATTCCTCCGATCATAACGAGAAAGAGTCGAACATCCCTATTGGCAGCGTATCCGGCAAAATCATACTTATTGCAAAATATCTTCAAAATATAATCTTTCAAATCATTACTTTTAGAAACTAGCTAAGAGCTATCGAAAAACCATGAATTTTATCGTTTTTGAGGGTTATCTTCGTTTTCTAAATCGATGCCTCGCTTTTTTAAAATTCTATCAAAATATTCGTGGAAAAAGAACCAAACAGCGAACACTCCTACAGATATTCCTAAACCAATGGCCAGCCCTGATATTAATGCACTTTTCACCTGATCGCTGAGTGCTGTAATGTCTATTAACATGGCTGTAACTAAAAGTAAGACTATGAAGAGGGAGTAGCTTCTAAGTCTAGTTTCAACTTTAACCTTCCCTATTACCGTGCTAAATATTGTTAGAATTATTATTGCAATTATTATGATGCTCACTATTCTAGCCCCATAATATAAACCCTCATTCATAAACTTCAAATATTCCACGCCTAGGAATAGGTTTGTCATCGCGTATAATGCAATTAAAACTATCCCCAGATCCGCCAAGAAAATTATTAAGCCATCTAGAGAGAAGGGAAAAGAGAAACCGGCCAATTTCTTAAATGTTTCGTCAAGCTTTACAAGCCTAAGCATTTTTCTAAAAGAATAATTCAAAACTTTGATAACTAAAAAAGTAATCACAACAACTATTAGTGCAATGAACAATTTTGGTAGAAGACGAACAAATTCACCTGCAATCTGGGCCAGCGCTTCTCTTAGCATTTCAAAGGCATTATCCTCCAACTAACATCTCCCCACGTGATATTACTCTAAAATTTATTAAATTTTCTCATATTATAAACATCCACAATACTCGATATATCAAATATAACACTGCGATAACAAATGAGAATATAACAAGCCGGAAAGTTGTTATCACCGTCTCCTTTGAAATCTCGACAACGAGGTGATATCCGTTAAGGCTGTTGTTATATAGCACGTTTGAATATGTTCTGGCAACATCTTCAGGGATCACAGCAGTTTCAGGGACTGTTAATAAAGCTAAGGCTGTGGCCATGATCTTCACTGCGAAAACTATTGAAAATGCAATAAGGTAGCTACCCTGAGTTAACATTCCTAAAGCTGCAGCTACACATTGAGATGCGTTGTTAAGAGTTACCAAAAGCACACTTGATTTTACAGCTCCAAACCACTTGTTATATTTTGCAAACAGAAAAGCTCCAATAAAGTTGGCGGCCGTGTATGTGAAGGAGGTATAGGCGTTAATTGGCACGTGAAAAAAAGGCCAAGGTGTAGCCCAAACTATTAATGGTCCAAGAGCATTTAAAACAAGCCCAACCCTTAAGGCTTTGAATGATTTTCTACCCCAAATTAAAGAGGCTATTATGGTGGAAGCCGTCCCGGCAAGGTTCATAGAAGCTGCTAGGTATTCTGGGCCATTGAGCTGTGTCATTACATATGGCGCCCATACAATTCCCATAAGGTTACTTGAAGAGAGGAGAACAATGAAAAACGCGGAGGCGGAGAAAATCCTCTCCGGCTGTACTGTGGTTAATGGGAAATGTGAACCCTCAAGATGTGAAAGATCTATGAAGAGAACAAGAAATGTTGAAATTAAGCCCACTAAGGATCCTAAAGAAAAAATGTAAATAAAACTACCCTCGCGAGGAAGAAAGGCTAGAAGAAATACGCTGAAAACATATCCCAATATACTTGAAACGCCATTTGCAGCCGACCTTTTAGCTGTAACATCCTTTATATCCTCCTCTAAGAAAGACCCATATATGGAAAAGGATAAAAAAGTGCTAATTAAAGCTGAGAAGCTCATGTAAAGGGAATAGAGAATTGAAACCACTAAACTTTCAGTTATGAGAGGAATTAACAACCAGATAATTCTTTCTAATGCATGAAAACCTGTCAGCTTAAGCTTAACCCTGCTTAAAACAAAAGAAGGATGCCTATATAAAAGGGCTCCAATAACCATGGAAATTGTTGAAGAGACAAATACGACGAGGGAGATTTCTTCAATTTTATATCCTATTGATGCAAGGTATATCACAAAAAGTCCCTTTGTCAAAGATACGTATATGCCTGCGAAAAAAGCCTCGAAAACCAAAATCCACTTTAACCTTAAAAATTTATCTTTCTCCATAGTCGACATAAAGATCAAACTTTAAGGGGCAATTACAATAGTGATTTTTTTAACAGCTAATTCACACATTTTCCTGATTCCTCTCCTACCGCGCTCATAGCTCACATTAATCAACTTAAGATCCTCTAAGACGCGAACCTGCTCACTTATATATGCCTCGCTAAACCCAAGCTTTTCAGCGATCATTGAAACGTCTAAGCGCTCTTTAGAAAGAAGTTGGAGAATTCTGAAACTCGCAGCCGTCAAAGCATCAGCAACCTTTAATGCATCCTCACCTGTTACTAGGAGCTCCTTCAGCTCCAGCAGGTACACCCGTAACGAGGTATTTCATCTCACTCTATAAAGCTTTTCGATTATTATAGAAAAAAGTGAAACATTTAGTTGATAACTATCATTTTCAGTATTATCCGATAAACCTCCAGCGAGAAATGCTAAATTGAAAAGAAAACTTGATAAGTCAGCACCAAGGCTTTATGGAAAACCCTGCATCTTTTATAAATTAATATTTTTCAAAATGAATAATAAAGGAAATAATGATAAAAATTCAAAGAAGTGAAAGCATTTAGGAAGAGCGATATATGAAAATTGCAGCTAGAAGCCGTATTAAGTCGCCATGGCTTTTCCATTTAAACACAGGATCATGCGCCGGCTGCGATATTGAAATAGTTGCGGCTTTAACTCCAAGATATGACGTGGAACGTTTATGGTGCTTACTTGTCGGTTCACCTCGCCACGCCGACGTCCTACTCGTGACAGGGCCTGTAACCCGTCAAATGCTTCCACGTGCAGTTAGGGTGTACGAGCAAATGCCGGAGCCTAAAACTGTAGTGGCCGTTGGATCGTGCGCAACTTCAGGAGGCCCTTATTTAGGCAGCCAAATGGTTGAGGGGCCACTTGATAAGATTGTTCCCGTGGACGTATACGTTATTGGATGCCCCCCAGGCCGGAGGCAATCGTTAGTGGAGTTATAACTGCTGTCAAAAAGAAGTTTGGTTGGATTTAAAAATTGAAAAGAAAATTTGAAGAAAAAGACAAAGAAGTAGAGTTGAGATATAAAAGGTTACGTATACCTTTTGGCTCAATCGTCTGGCAGTAGTAAACGCTTAAAATTTTGATTTCCCTCAAATCTAACCC
>JBBITX010000069.1:0-6173 GCA_037440545.1 Candidatus Bathyarchaeota archaeon | reverse complement strand
GTCTTTGAAGTAACATTTATTTACTTCCTCCTTTTTTTAATGTAATTTTGTGTCTTTGGCGTTTACAGAGAATATTTGGTTGATGTGACTTAGATTTGAGTGAAAGGGGATTTGAGGCTAATAACAGGTTTGTTCTTTACAGGGAGGTAGATGGAACTGTATATGATGTTGATTTGCCTCTTACCTCCCATGTTGATGTTGATAAGCTGAGGGAGGAGCTCGGCCTACCCTCCTACATTGACCTTAGTTATTTTCCTATGCGAAGTGCCATGGTTACTTTATGGGCTTCTGTTAACGCTTCAAGGCTTCACGAGTTGTATCCTAAGGCTTTTGAGAAGAGGGTTTGTAAGAGTGCTATTCCAGCTTTGCTTTTCGGAGGGGCGGCGGTTAAAATTCACTGTCCAAGCGCGAATTCTAAGGGGTGTCTGTCAAGAGAAATTAAGGATACAGACTTTATTGTTCCTAAAAAGTTTGGAACAGAATTTTACAGGCTTCTTTTAAACTTGGATAAAGCTTTTGGAAGCTGCTACAAGTCTTTTGCAACGGTTAATGATAGGCGCTTCAACGCTTGGAGGCATGGGGAAAGATATAGGGTTACAACTATAAATGGTGTTAATGGGATGGGACTTCCAACCCTAACTGTTCTAGACATTTTCTGCGATCGTATAGTTTTAAGGCACAGGGTTGAAGTTACAGGCGAATTTGAAAAGTTTAAGGAAAACCTTTACACCATAAGCCTTGAACAGCTTCTCCTTTCCAAAGCCCAATTTATATTCGACGCTCCTGCAGAAGCTGCTGAAGAACTAAGGCTTCACGGGCAAGACTACCGAATATTGGAGTATCCATATTATCCAAAAGAGAAAGTTATAGTGGGTATGGAGGAGAAGGATGTTAAAGATGTTTGCGCCATATTCTTAGATCATGAAATTGGAAATGGAGCTGAGGCCATAAACCCTCAGAAGATGCGGAAAATCTTAGAGAAGGATAAAAAACTTGCACTAACCGTAACCTTAAACCTTAAAAACATAGCGGATAAGCCTGAAACACTTAAAAATTGGCTTTCAAAACGCGATATAGCTAGGGTTAAGGAGAAAATTGAGCTTCTTCTTAAAGACTTGCCCCCTATAGATAAGAAGTGGGATAAGCCCTGGTGGGATACCGGTGTTGAAACGCCTCAGATAAATTAGCCTATTTGCTTCTCATTAGGCGTTGAATAGTGTTGTAAGCCTCATTCCTCGGTATACCTGTCCTTGAAATTGGAATGTCCACTTTTCCCTTCTCTGAATAGAGCCTTATGCATGTTTCACGGTTTGGGGTAATGTAGAATGTGGCTTCCCTGTATTCATGCCATCTGCCTTCTGTAACCCTTTGCCCCTCCTGAATTCTGAATCCCTGGGTGGTTAAAGTTAAGGTTGTGTGGTAGCGGCTCTTGTAGATTTTATGGCCAACTATTAATGAGAATACAAATAGGAGAAGAAGGGTTAATGGATGAACAGCTTGAGATAAACCTGAAAGGGCTAGGAAGACAAGGAATAAAACTCCGAGAAAAAGCACTATGGTGAAGCTTTTAAGGTAGTTTGGCAGGTCGAAAGCCTCAAACTTGGCTTCTGTAACTTTAAACTGTTTCATCAACCCTTTTCCAAGAACGTTTTCCGAGGAAAGTTTTTCTCCAGATTCGAGGCTGGAGATTGTTACGCCTAAATTTTTATCCTTAACCTCTTTAACAGCGTTTTTCAAATCCTTTGGTATAGGCTGGTTTTGGATGAGGCTTAAAAGAACCCAGTCGTCGCGTCCAAATCTGCCCTTCAAAGAAGCAACAATCTTTCTGAAAACTTTAGTGTCTAAGCTTGAACAAGTGTAAAGGAAGAAGTGCACCCTATACCTAGGCGTGACAAGGGCTGAGAAAACCTTCGACAACAAAAAACCCCTTTCCTGCAGGCCTCCTGAGGCGTAAATTGGGAAAACAACTTCGCCCAGCGCGTAGTCTCTTCGGATTTCGTTAAAATTTGCCAGCCACCGCAGGTTTCCGCGGATTATTTGTTCTTCCACAGCGTCTTTTACAAATTCTAGTTCAAGCATGGAAAGCCCTTCGCATTTACAGAGAAAAAGAAAATGGGATATTTGTATTTAAGGCTATTCTGGAGGTATGCTTAGATACAGCGTGCGCATGTCAACTCCGCGGGTTAGGTTCTTGTACATGTAGTAGACGTAGAGGAGTATACCCACAACGATGCATCCGAAGAATCCAATTGAGCTTACCACGTCAGCCAAAGCTGCACCCGTTGTAAACAGTGACCATATCCATGGAGACTCCTTAACGAAGAAGTATAGGCATAGGGCTCCTCCAAGCGTCGCTACAAAACCAAGTCCGACAACAGTTCCGATTGAATGTTTAACCGCAGCCCTGTCATATATGTCCTTTCTCTCCAATGGAAGAAGCATGCATGAAACGCAGAACAGCGTTAGGAAGAAGGCGTCGAATATGTCTGTACCTACAACTCCTGCGAAAGCCAGGTAGCTTGCAGCTCCAGCTGGGAAGTCTGCCTCAGCCATACATGCTGGAATGGCGAAGATAGCGGTTATTATTATTGCCCACACTGGAGAGTGCCATCTCTCACTGACATAGGAGAAACTCTCAGGCATCATTCTGTCAAAGGACATGGCAAAGAAAGTTCTTGAACAAACAAGCAGGAAAGGCGGGATGTCGTTTGCCACCCAAAGCATACCTCCTAAAGCGATAAGCCATGAAATCCACCCTAAGCCTAATCCTCTTGCAGTGATTGAGGCTATTCCAGTGCTCCAAGCCTTCTGGAAGTTTGGAATGGCAGCCACAGCCGCGTCATAAGCCTCACTTGGACCATAGCTTAGCCAGGCATAAGCCTGGAAAAAGCTCCATTTGTGTCCAGCAGCATCCGTGTAGGGAGCAACGTTCATGGCTGAATATGCTGATAACGATGAAGCGAGAAGGTAGACAATCATGACCGCTAGCCCCGCCACCAGGACAACCATGGGAAGTTTTTTGTTCGCCTCTTTTACTTCTCCAGCCACGAAGGTTGTTGCGTACCATCCCATGTATGCCCAGAAGGCTCCGCCTAAAGCTGTGGAGAAGGCGTCGAAGAAGCCTGCCACGTTTTTGGTCTTTCCTGTTTTAACAGCTATGTCCATTACTTTTGAGGCTGAGGCTCCCATAACATCTTGTACTCCTGAAGCTACAGCGCTTGGATTTAGCGCACCTGCAATCCACATGGCGAAGAAAAGTATTGTTATCACAGCTGGTATGTAGAACAAGACCTCCATTAGCCTACCGTAAAGCTTTGTTCCTAAAAGTCCAATTAGGGCGAATATCCATACTATCACCAGTCCTCCTATGAAAAGCTCTAAAGGTCCGAAGGCTATTGTTGTAGGTGCTAGAGCTATATTGAAGAATATCATTATGGCTTCGAAAACGGCGACTCCGATTAACCCGTAACTGAAAGCTTCTGCGAGGAACATTAGCCATCCAGCCATGTAGCCTACAAACGGGTGTATAACCCTTGATATTGTGACGTAGCCGCCGCCTGACCTAGGCATTGCAGCTGCAACGTATCCTGCTGCATAACCTGTAATCAGCACTATTATTCCGCAGACTAGGAAGGCCCAAAACATTGCTGGAAGCCCTAATGGCATCATGTCCGTTGGCATGGGCTTCGGGCCGGTGAACTGGAAGACCCTTTTCTGCCATCCCAAGCCTATGACGTGGCTTAGTATTATGATGACTCCTAAGGTGAAGCCAATCTCCCTTACAAGCCCAGTTGCCTCTCTTGCGAAAAGTGCGGGTTTACTTGAAGCCATTCAAGACACCCAAACCCATAAGTTTAGCATGTTCTAAATTTAAAACTTTCCATGAACTCTAAATTTAAATAGGACAACCGTACTTTATAAATGGAAAATTTAAGAACATAAGGAATGATGCATTTGGCGTTTCTACTGAAAAGAAAGAAAGAGGTTGAGACGAGAATTCTATTCGCCACAGACGTCCATGGATCTGAAGGTGTATGGAGAAAATTTCTCAACGCTTCGGCCATGCTTAAGGTTGACGTGGCTGTATGCGGCGGAGACCTAACTGGAAAAATGATGGTTCCAGTGGTGAAAAGGAAGGATGGTAAGTACTCCTACTACCACTTAAAGAAAACCCACATTATTGATGAAGGCGAGGTGGAGAAGGCTCTAAAGGAGATAAGGGGAATAGGCTACTACCCATACATTACAGATGAAAATGAATATGGGGAAATGGTTGAAAACCCTAAGAAAATAGACGAAGTCTTCGAGAAAGTCATGACTTCAACATTGAAAAGCTGGTTTGACCTAATCCCTCAGAAGCTTCCATCCCAAACAAGGGTTGTGGTATGCCCTGGAAACGACGATAGACATGTGGTAGATGAAATTGTTAACAGCCACAAACACGTAATAAACGGCGAGGGCAACATTGTTGAAGTTGATGACGTCCATGAAATGGTAAGCTGCGGATGGGTGAATCCAAGCCCTTGGAAAACAGCTAGAGAAGAAGAGGAGGAAAAACTTGAAGAACGCCTAGAAAAATACATTTCACAGCTTAAAAACGTGGAGAACGCAATATTCAACTTCCATGCTCCACCATACCAGACCAAACTGGATGAGGCTCCACTATTAGATAAAAACCTAAACCCCATAATCCAAAGTGGAAGTGTAGTTATGGTTCCAGTTGGGTCTAAGGCTGTTAGAAAAATGATTGAGAAATACCAGCCTTTCCTAGGGCTACACGGCCACATACACGAGTCTTCAGGATCTATGAAAATTGGGAAAACCTACTGTGTAAACCCTGGAAGCGAATATGCAGAGGGAATACTTAGAGCCTTCCTAATAGAATTTAAAGGCAACAAAATTACAAGACTTCAAAGAATAGAGGGGTGAAATCCAACATGGCCTGGCTTCTGGAAAAAGAAATTAAAAGGGAGCTTCCTCCAGAGTGGAATGGGATGGTTCCAACGGAAATTTTCATGGAAGAGTCAAGGGGACTGGTGGAAAAGGCTATGGCGGAAGGCATAACATTAAGGATTTTAGGAGGCTTAGGAATAGCCATCCACTGTCAAGAGCAAAGAAGCTTCGCTGAGGCACTTCGCAGGACAGGAGTAGGAGCGGTTGAAGGCCAAGAATACAGCGACATAGACCTCATATCCTACCGTAACCAGAGGGACAAAATCCAAAACTTCTTCAACAGGCTTGGCTACGCAAAGAGGAGGGCAACACTTTCCTCAGCTGCCTCTGAAAGGCAAATATACTACCATCCCAAGGGCTGGTTCTACGTGGATGTTTTCTTCGACAAACTTCTAGTTGCAAACCATCCCATAGACTTCAAGGGAAGACTTGAACTGGACTACCCAACAATAACAGTGACAGACATGCTTCTGGAGAAGATACAAATGTGGGAATGCTTCAGCGCCAAAGACCTTAAAGACTGCCTACTCCTATTTAAGGCCCACAACGTCAGCGATAAAGCCGAAAAAGAAAGCATAGACGCATCTTATATAGCAAGGCTATTGGCTAACGACTGGGGCTTCTGGTATACAGCCACAACAAACCTTCAGAAAATAAAAATCTTCCTAAAAGACCTGGAAAAATACGGGGCGGAAGCAGGCATAAACCCTGAAAAATTCAAGAAAAAAGACTGTGAAGAAATAATCGGCAAGATAGACTTCACACTCAACAGGATAGAGAAAGAACCAAAATCCTTCGGATGGAAGGTGCGCGCAAAAATAGGCACAAATAAACAATGGTATAACCCTGTAGAAAGGCCTGATACAGTCGGCGGATTCGGCATATGGGAAGCCATTCTACGAGGGGAAAAGTAAATTATAAAGTGTAAATTCAGTTATCACAGTTATGCAATTTGAGTTGAACGGTTTAGTGGAAGAAACCTAAATCAGTCTGAAGGTTTAGTAGCCATCCCCCAAGCGTTAAAAAGGCCATTTGAAATTCACCTAGTTTCAAATACCGATCAATCGAAGATGAATAAGTGCAGGTGAAGTATTCCTCAACCTTTCTAACGGAAAACTTGCGGTTGTATATGGAATGTGTTGCAATGGCAATTTATGTAGAAAGGTGAGGCTAGAAACATTTTGAGAAAATTAAGAGGCGCGTAGAAAAATAGCTTTAAA
>JBBITX010000068.1:0-6237 GCA_037440545.1 Candidatus Bathyarchaeota archaeon | reverse complement strand
AAAGCCAAGCATCACAGTATTTAGCGGCTATTTTCTGCATGTTTGGTCCTAAACCCCCAGACCACACAGGAGGGTGGGGTTTCTGTTTGGGCTTAGGCAGAAGCACAGCATCCCTTAACTTGTAATATTTACCTTCAAAGGTCACATTGTCCTCTTTCCAAAGCTTAACTATGACCTTTAAGCCTTCCAAGAATTTTTCAGCCCTGATTTTCGGTTCATCCATATGCCAGTGAGGTGAATAATTTATGAACTCTTCTGGGAAGATTCCAGCTCCGAAGCCGGCGATAACTCTTCCGTCAGATAGAAGGTCGACGATGCTTATTACCTTGGCAAGTTGTGATGGAATCCATCTTGGTATAGGAGAAACGCATGATCCAATTTTTACACTGCGTGTTCTAGCTGCAACATACGATAGAACTGACCACGCATCTAAAAGCTCTTGACAAGGCCCATGCTCCGGCACACTAATCATATAATGGTCTGGAATGAATATGCCATCATATCCGCCGCTTTCAGATTCTGAAATCCAATGATTGAACTCTTCAACATTCCTCCACCAATAAAATGGCGAAGGTGAGACACCAAACTTCATCTCTACACCTTCTGACATCAACTATTTTCCATTAGGATTGAAATAAATATTTTAAAATGCCTGTTCTGAGTTATCCAAGATTATTTATTAGAGGAGCCGCATGCTCCCAGTGAGCATGCAGAAATTTTATATAACAATTAAAGTAGTACATGAGTCTGTGGTATACATGTATGGGTATATGGGGAAAATTTTAAGGATAAACCTTTCTGGAAATAAGGCTTTTTCAGAGCCTTTGGAAGGCGGAGCTGTTAAAAATTTCATAGGAGGCAGAGGTTTAGGCGCATGGCTTTTGTGGAAGGAGCTTTCGAAAGGCGTTGATCCGCTAAGTTCTGAGAATGATTTGGTTATTAGCCTAGGACCATTAACTGGTACGAAAGTTCTTGGGGCTCACAGGTGGATGGCCCAGTTTAAGTCTCCTTTAACAGGCACATATTTTAGATCTGTAGGAGGAGGCTTTTTTGGGGCTGAGCTTAAGTTTGCGGGCTACGACGCTATAATAGTAAGTGGAAGGGCTGAAAAACCTGTTTACATATATTTGGACGGAGATGAGGTTGTTTTCAAAGATGCTGAAACAATTTGGGGTATGACAACCAATGCGGCTAGGGAGTTCATATGGGATGAAACTGACAAAAGGGCGAGGATGATAATGATCGGCCCGGCTGGAGAGAGGCTGGTGCCATTATCTGCAATAGTTACGGACGACATGAGAACGGCTGGAAGGGGGGGTGGAGGGGCAGTTATGGGATCTAAAAACCTGAAGGCCATTGTAGTTAAAGGCGAAGGAAAGCCTGATGTTTACGATGAGAAAACCCTAGATGAAGCTGTAAGGGAAGAGGTGGAAACTCTTAAGAAAAGTCCAATATTTGACGGCCTCCATAAGCTTGGAACAAACTGTGCAGTTTACGGTGAGTATATTACTGGATGCTTCCCAACATATAACTACAGACAGGAAAAACTTTCAGGAGTGGAGATGTTTGAGCCTGGAAACTTGGCAAAATACGTTGTTAAACATTACGGCTGTTATGGATGCATAATCCGCTGCGGTAAGATTTTCAAAATTACCAAGGGACCCTATGCAGGCACAGTCTGGGACTTCCCAGAGTATGAGTCTCACTGGTCTTTTGGAGGGAACCTTGGAAACATCAACATTGAATCCATCACATATGCAAGTATGTTATGCGACATTTATGGGTTAGACACAATATCAACAGGAAGCGCCATAAGCTTTGCAACGGAACTTTATGAAAAAGGAGTGATAGGCAAGGGCGAAGCAGACGGCCTTGAACTTAAATGGGGCAATCCAGAGGTCATTCCAGAACTTGTAAAGAAAATAGCCCTTAAAATTGGCATAGGAAGCATACTTGGAGAAGGCGTAAGAAAAGCTGCAGAAATTATAGGAAGAGGGGCTGAAAAATATGCAATGCATGTGAAAGGTCTTGAGATTCCAGCCCACGATCCAAGAAGGGCTAAGGCTTACGGGCTTAATATAGCTACATCTCCCATAGGGGCAAGCCACACCATTGGATTCAGCACATATGAAGAGTTTGGGGTTCCATTTAAAGGCAGAAATGTCGATCCCTTCACAACTGAGGGTAAGGGAGAAATAGCCAAATACTGCCAGGATGAAACAGCTGCATACGAAACAGGAATATGGTGCGTTTTTGTATCAACATTCTGCGGTTTATCCTTAGACTTATACGCGAAGGTTTTATACGCTGTAACAGGCGTTGAAGGGTTCAAAGATTCAAGGTATCTGCTACAAGTTGGCGAGAGGATATTCAACCTTGAAAGGGCAATAAACGCCAGAGATGGCATAGATGGAAAATACGATAAAATGCCGGAAAGAATAACAAAAGAACCTGTTCCAAGAGATGACAGCCCATCCAAGGGCCAAATCTTTGAAGAAGAGATTCTTCTCAAGGAATACTACAAAACACGCGGTTGGGACGAAAAAGGAGTGCCCACAAAAGAGAAGCTGAAAGAATTAAACCTTGAATACGTCGCAAACGTGCTTTAATTAAAACTTTCTCCAACTATTTGTTCTTAGTCAACTTTAATATGGCAAGTTATAAATTTCAGTGGGGAATAAGCTGAAGGTTGGGCGTATATTAAATGGAGCCTGAAACAGGTTTTGGAAAGATTTTGGAAGACGGCACAAAAGTTTTCACAAACTGCACAGTGGGAGGACCTGTATTCGTATATGTGAAAAATGGAATAATAATACGTGTAACCCCCATTGAGTTCAGCTCCGACGACGCTGAGTCATGGGTTATTGAAGCTCGAAACAGAGTTTTTTCCCCTCCTAGGAAAACCCTGCTTGCCCCCTATGTTCTAGCTGCCAGATCTAGAGTTTACTCCCCTGAAAGGACTCTTCACCCTCTTATAAGAGAAGATTTTAACCCTGAAGGGGAGAGAAATCCGGAGAAAAGGGGCAAATCAAAGTTTGTTAAGATAAGCTGGGAAGAAGCCCTAAACATAATTACAGAGGAGATAGAACGCTTAAAAAGGAAGCATGGCCCAGCAGCCATAACTGCAACAACATCCTCCCATTATGAATGGGGGAATATAGGCTATCGTCACAGCGCTTTTTACAGGTTCTTCAACCTGCTAGGATTTACAGCTGTTGAACATAACCCTGACAGCTGGGAAGGATGGCATTGGGGAGCAATGCATACATGGGGCTTTCAGTGGCGGTTAGGGGTTCCAGAACAATACGACCTGCTAGAGGACGCCTTAAAACATTGTGAAATGATAGTTTTCTGGTCATCTGATCCTGACTCAACCCGCGCTATTGGCTATCAAGGTTACGAGTCTGCTCCATGGAGGCAATGGCTAAAAGACTTAGGAGTTAAAATGGTTTTCATAGACCCCTTTTACAATTATACTGCTGCTTTATATGCGGATAAATGGTTTGCCCCGAGGCCTGGAACAGACGCAGCTCTTGCCCTTGCAATAGCATACGTTTGGATAACTGAAGAGAGATACGACAAGGAATACGTTGCCAATCGCACATATGGCTTTGACAAATTTACAGATTATGTTCTTGGAAAAGATGATGGAACTCCTAAAACTCCCAAATGGGCTGAAACGCATACAGATGTACCTGCAAGGGAAATAATAGCCCTGGCCAGAGAATGGTCTTCTAAGAGGACCATGCTTGCCGCAGGAGGCGTGGGAGGGTGGGGAGGAGCCTGCAGAGCTGCCTACGGCACTGAATGGGCTAGGCTTATGGTTTGTTTAGCCGCCATGCAGGGATTGGGAAAGCCTGGAGTGAACATTTGGGGAACAACCCAGGGAGCCCCGTTTAACGCATTTTTCTATTTTCCAGGATACGCCGAGGGGGGAATAGCTGGAGATCCAATAAAAACAGGGGCTTTGTATGAGCTTTTAGGGAGAGGTATGGTTAAAAAACCCACAATTTGCCCAGTAGCCCAGCAGATTCCAAGGCTGCATATGCCTGAATGCTTTTTAAACCCGCCGGTGGAATGGAAGGGAAGAGGCTCCATTGAAAACCAGTTTGCAACCCATAGGTACCCTGCCCCTGGTTACAGTGAAGCTAAAATGCTTTACAGAGTTGGAGGCTCCTATATAGGTACAATGACTGAGACAAACAGGTGGATTCAAATGTATCGGAGCCCCAAACTTGAATTCGTTGTAAATCAAACTCCATGGAGAAACGAGCCTGAAGCAAAATTCGCTGACATCATACTTCCAGCCACCACAAACTTTGAACGGTGGGACATAAGCGAATGGGCAAGCTGTTCAGGTTATATTCCGCATTCATCTTGTGGAACCAACCACCGAGTGATAGTTCTGCATATGAAGTGCATAGAGCCCTTAGGCGAGTCTAAAAGCGATTACATGATATTCGCTGAGCTAGCTAAAAGGCTTGGGTTTTACGATGAGTTCACTGAAGGAGGCATGACTGATCTTGACTGGGTTAAGAGGATGTTTGAAGTCACAGACATATCCAAATACATTTCATGGGAAGAATTTAAAAAGAAAGGATACTTTGTTGTTCCTCTTCCAAAGCCCTACAAGCCAACACCCGCCCTCCGATGGTTCTATGAAGGGAGACCGAGGGACACGCCGGACTGGGGTCCAGCGCCTTCAGATGTTCCAAAAGACAAATTGGGCCTCGCCACACCCACTGGAAAAATAGAGTTCTTCTCTAAATCCTTAGAAAGATTTGATCCTAAAGACGAGGAGAGACCTCCAATTCCACGTTACATCCCCTCCTGGGAGGGACACTTAAGCGATCTAGCCAGTAAATATCCTTTACAGTTAATCACTCCTCATCCACGATATTCATATCACACACACTATGATGGAAAGGGAGTTTGGGTTAATGAAATTCCCGAGCATCGTGTTCTCAAAGAAGATGGACATTACTACTGGGTGATACGCATAAATCCGAAGGATGCTGGAGCGCGAGGCATCGGAAACGGAGATATAGTTAGAGTGTTTAACGATAGGGGTTCAGTTTTGTGTGTGGCGAAAGTCACTGAGAGGGTGAGGCCTGGCGTGGTTCACAGCTGGGAGTCTTGTAATGTTTACGATCCCATAGGAGAGCCTGGAGATCCCAAATCAGTTGATCGTGGAGGATGCCTTAACCTTTTAACGCCTTCAAGGGTTATATCTAAGAACGCCTATGGAATGGCTCCTAACTCCTGCCTCGTGGAAATTGAAAAGTGGAAGGTATGAAAATGGCTAAGTGGACTATAATTGTAGACATATCAAAATGTAATGCATGCTACAACTGCTTCTTGGCGTGCAAGGACGAGTTCTGGAATAACGACTACCCGCCATACTCTGCGGCTCAGCCGAGGCACGGTCATCAATGGATACGCATAATAACCAAAGAGCATGGACAATACCCCCATGTAAATGTGGCCAACATGCCCATAACATGCATGCACTGCGACGAAGCCCCATGCATAAAAAACGCTAAAAACAACGCTGTATATAAAAGGCCAGACGGCATTGTAATAATAGACCCTGAAAAAGCTTACAACCAAAAACAAATTTTAGAAGCGTGTCCTTACAAAGTCATATTCTGGAACGAAGAGAAAAAACTGCCTCAAAAATGCACTTTATGCGGCCACCTCCTAGATAAAGGCTGGAAAGAACCAAGATGCGTACAGGCATGCCCAACAGGCGCCTTGACTTTCGGAGACTTGGAAAACCCAAAAAGCAGCGTCTACAACCAAATAGCCCAAGGAAAAGCTGAACCATACCACCCAGAATACGGCACAAAACCAAACATCCACTACGTAGCCCTCCACAAAATAATCAAAAATATACTGTCAGGAACCGTAGTATTCAAAGATACAGATGAATGTGCAGAAAACGTAAAAATAACCCTGATAAACAAACAAACAGGCCAAACGAAAAACACCTACACAAACAACTACGGAGACTTCGAAATCCAAGAACTCGAACCAGCGGAATACACATTAACCCTAACCCACCCCCACTACAAAACAGAAAAAATAGACATAAAAATCGAAAAAAGCATATACTTAGGGTATATTTTCCTTGAAAAAGTCTAAAAGAGTATTGCCTTATTATAAGCCTAATCAATTTTTAGATATAATGCATGTTTATGAAGTAATTTTATAACTTTAAGATGGGAAGTCTTAAAT
>JBBITX010000067.1:4278-6296 GCA_037440545.1 Candidatus Bathyarchaeota archaeon | reverse complement strand
TTAACAACAAAACTCCAATATAGAACTGTTGGATTTGACTTCAGAATCCCATACACACGCCCATAAAAGCGGCGAAAAACCATGAAACAAAAATTTAAGGTTGCCCTCGCACAAATAAGCTGCAAAAGAGGAGACAAAAAAGCAAACATACAGAAAATTGCAGAATACACGGAAAAAGCAAAGCAGCAAGACGCAGAATTAGTGGTTTTCCCAGAACTTTCGTTAACAGGTTACACATTAAGAGACGAACTCTACGAATTGGCAGAAAAAATTCCCGGCCCATCAACAACCGCCATCGAGAAAATTGCCCAAAAAACAAAAGTCCACATAGTGTTCGGCATGCCAGAGCTCAGCGGGAAAACACAAGCAACCATATACAACACTGCGGTGCTTATAGGACCAAAGGGCTTAGTTGGGAAATATCAGAAAATGTACTTGCCCACCCACAGCGTCTTCGAGGAGAAAAGGTATTTTAGGCCAGGTTATCTCGTAGGAGCTTTTGAAACTGAGCTTGGAAAGCTGGGATTAATCATATGTTACGACATATTCTTCCCCGAAGTAAGCCGGTTAACTCGTCTTGAAGGGGCACAGTTAATTATATGCCCTTCAGCTTCGCCCGCAGTTCGCCGAACCTTTTTTGAAACCTTAACGGTTGCGAGAGCCATAGAAAACACGTCTTTTCTAGCTTACGTTAACCTTGTCGGCGTAGAAGATGGCTTACAGTTTTGGGGAGGAAGCAGACTAATAGGGCCAAACGGGAAAGTCATTGTACAAGCGAAATACGACGAAGAAGACCTTGCCTTAGGGGAAGTTAACTACACAGACATTAGACATGTCGAAACGTTTGTTCCAACATTAAAAGACCTGCGCCCAGAACTTTTCGACGATTTAAAGGAAAGAGCAGAGAAACTCTAAGGTGCCCTTTTCAGTTTCTTAACAGCCTTTTCTACGCGGTTTAACGCCTCTTCCAATTGATCATATGCAGCAGCATAGGAGATTCTTATGTATCCCTCTCCATAAGAACCAAAGGCAGAGCCCGGAACCGTTGCCACATGGGCTTCCTTAAGGAGCAATTGTGCAAATTCTTCTGAAGACATTTTGAAGCTTTTAATGTTCGGGAAAATGTAAAAGGCCCCTTTTGGAAGAGTACAGCTAAATCCCTCAATCTCATTCAGCCTTCCGAAAACGAACCGCCTACGCCTATCAAACTCCTTAACCATATCTGTAACAAAATCCTGAGGCCCCTCCAATGCAGCTAAGGCCGCATACTGCGCAAAGGTATCCACGCAAGCAACAAGATACTGGTGGGCAAGCCAAATGGGAGAAATTAACTCTTTCGGACCGTAAACATACCCAACTCTCAGCCCCGTCATGGCGTAAGTTTTAGAAAAAGAGTTAACAACTAAGGTGCGCTCCCGCATTCCGGGGAATGTAGCCAAACAGTGGTGTTCAGCGTTATCGTAAACTATTTTTTCGTAAACTTCGTCGGAAATCACAATCAAATCACGTTCAACAGCGATTTTCGCTAAAGCTGCAATTTCTTGTTGAGAAAGCACCGTGCCAGTGGGGTTGTTTGGGTAGTTTAGGATCATCACACGTGATTTATCTGTGATAAGAGATGTCACATCGTCAATAGATGGTTTAAAACCATTCCTTTCAAGGAGAGGAACTGAAACTGGAACTCCGCCAGCCAGTAATACGCCAGGTTCATAGCAGACAAACCCGGGATTTGGCACTAAAACTTCATCGCCGGGATTCACCAGCCCCAACAGCGCAAGAAAAATCGCTTCTGCCCCGCCAACTGTAACTAACACTTCCGAGTCTGGGTCGTATGTAATTCCGTAATCGCGGTAAGCTTTTTGCACAAGGGCTTCTCTAAGTTCAGGGATACCATTTGTCGGGGCATAATGAGTTTTCCCTTCCAAGACTGCTTGACAGCCGCTTTCCAAAACATGTTTCGGAGGGGTAAAGTCCGGTTCTCCAACACTCAAATTAATAACATTTGGAATTTCTTGAGC
>JBBITX010000067.1:1847-4178 GCA_037440545.1 Candidatus Bathyarchaeota archaeon | reverse complement strand
TTAAAAGAGAACGTTCAAGCATGGCTAAAAAAGTCTCTAGAAGACCCTATTGTAAAAATACTGGCTAAAAACAGTCACTTAACAAAAACGCAGCTTGAAACACTGCTCATTGATATTTTAGCAGAAAATATTTCAGGAAAACCGCTAAAATACGATGAAAAAGCCAAATTAAGGCTAACAAAGGCTAAAATAAGCCGCGGATCCTTTAATAGAACCTTAAGACAGGCGGAAGAAAACGTAATAAAATCCATCTACACAGTGCTACTCTTAGGGTACTTAGGAATTTTTGAAAGCACAACTTTAGACCCATATATTGAAACCGCAAACAAACTGCAGGAATACATAGACGCCCACAAAAGCATACCAGAAAAAAGTGAACAGATAGAAGAACAAACAAAATTCCTGAAAATGTTGAGAGAAGAGTTGGAAATGAGCCTAAAAAGGCTTTCAAATCCCTCTGAAAGGCTATCGTGACATCACAAATCACACAAAAGTTGAACATCTCCCGCTAAAACTGAAGAGAAAAAAGCGCTAAAAGAAGAGAAAGCGCAAAAATGCCTAAGAAAAACCTTTCTAAAGAAATATGAGATATTCGAAAACTTGTGACATGTGATGTCATCGCCTTATACGAAAACAACCATAAGCCTTAAATGCGTTTTCCATTAAAACTGTGACATGTGATGTAACATGTTAAAATCACACGGCGCTACAGGAAAATCACTGGTGATTTCGCATGATTGACTTTGTGTTACTGCTTTCTTTCGTGTTATTTGTTGTTGCAACTGGTTTTGCAGTTGAATATTACAGGTATCTTGTTAAAATTAAGAAGGAGTATGAAAAGGCTAGGGAATCCTTCAGCGATGTTATTATAAGTTTTAGCAGGGAGCTTAAACGGGCTGCAGATAATTTGGAGATGCTTTCCTACAAGGTTGAAGCCGCTTCCGCAAGGAGCAGTGAAGCTATAAAGAAAGTGGAGGGAGTTGAAGGGAAACTAAAGGCCTTAGAAGACAAAACTAACAGTGTGGCAGAGGTTAGTGATAAGCTGCTGGCTCAAGTGGCTGAAATTGAAAAGCTGACACGTGACGTCACTGCGTCACATGAGAAACTAGCTTCTAGAGTTTCCTTTCTAGAAGAGAAAGCCCAGCAAGAGCCAGTTTCTCCAGAACCTAGAATCGAAGCAGTTATACCCATAAAAAGGGAAAAAGCCTTAGCCCACTTAACTGACACAGAGCTGGCCATATTAGAAATGTTAGCCAGAGAAGGCCCTAAAACAGCCCCCGAAATAAAAGAGAGGATTAAGCTTAGCCGCGAGCACACCGCCCGGCTGATGAAAAAGCTTTATGAGGAAGGCTATTTGGAGAGGGACTCAAGTAAAATTCCCTTCAAATACAGCACGAAAAAGGAAATGGAGAAATTCTTACGAAAAACCGAGGCAGAAGCCGCTTAAAGTGACTTTTTACAATGGGGCATTAGGTTATCTGCTGCTTTAGGGTTACATGTGGAAAACCTGGGGCCAGCCTATATTTTAAGCGGTTAGAAGCCCCGGTTTTTATGAGAATTCCTTTGCTTGCCAGTCTGGAAAGGTATGTGGCTACTGTGCTGAGGCTTATAGGCTCCTTGAATTCTTGTTCGTAGACTGTTTGAATTTCCCTTGATGAAAACCAAGCTATTGGGAAATTTCTCTGTATTAACGTTAACACTTTATCATACTTTGACATTTCACCCACAGCGGTGCTGATTCCAGGGTTAGCTCCAGCCGCTCCACCCAGTATCTCCACGAGATCTAGTAGACGGAGTGCCTTTTCCCGCGTAATCTGCCCTTCAAAAGCTATGCTGTACTTGTTGCCTTCGTTATCGAACAGTTCTATACGCATTTTCCTCGCGGGCATCCGCTCTAGGCACCCTCAGCACTTCACAATTTTACACTTCACAAGTTATAGCTGTTACGGTGAAAAAGGAAAAGAGAAAAATCGTTATTTAGGCTTTAAAGTTAAAAAGAAAGAAAATTTCCAAACATTTAAACTCACAAACTTCACTTATCCCCTCTAACAGCAAAAAGTAAAAGAGTTTAAAAGCGTTATTTATCTCCAGTGGAAAAAAGAGGGTGGCTTCTTCACAATAAAAAGGCAAGAAATAGTAAATTAAAATGATTTTTGGCTAAAGAAAAGGCAAGCAAAATAAATTTCACAGTATATTCACAAAGTTGTGAAATTGGGCGTTCTTTAAGTGTAATAGAGCTTCCTTGTTTTTTCACCAACTCAGAATTCTACTGTAATCGTTTCCTGAAGAGTTTGAAGGGGAACGGAAACTTTGCATAATTAAACGCCTTTG
>JBBITX010000067.1:0-1747 GCA_037440545.1 Candidatus Bathyarchaeota archaeon | reverse complement strand
GAAATGAAGGGGTGTCTCTGTTCGCTTTTCCATAACCTTTCTTTCAACAGTTTTTAGGATTTTTCTGCTGCTTATCCAGTTTTCTGTATAATACACCTTATTTTGCTACCTCCTAAAGTAGAGAGGCATTATACCAAAAGGAGGAGGGCTAATGAAGGAGACGAGCGTGTTAGATGAGGTATTCAGTAGATTTTTTAATAGGGCTGGTGTCTTTAAGGACAGGGAGGTTCTTCGCCATGACTATTTACCTGAAAGGCTGCCGCATCGTGAAGATCAAATTAGACGTCTTGGAGAGACTGTTGCACCCGTTTTAAAAGGCGCCAGATGCTCCAACATTTTTGTTTATGGAAAAACCGGAACCGGCAAGACAGCTGTGACGAAATATGTGCTAACCCGTTTGGAGGCTAAGGCAAGAGAGTTTGGTGCCCCTGTCAGTTTTTGCTATGTAAACTGTCGCTTAGCTGGAACAGAATACCGCGTTTTAGCAAGTTTATGCGATGGCATTCAGCTTTCCATTCCTTTTACCGGCCTTTCTGTGGGCGAAGTGTTTGAAAGGTTCAAGAAGGGTTTGGATGCATCGAAAAAGATAATGATTATCGTGCTGGACGAAGTGGATGTCTTGGTTAAGTCGCGGAGTGATGCTCTCCTCTATGAGCTTACAAGGATTAACGAGGCGTTATCGCAAAGCAAAGTATCCATTATCGGCATTTCTAACGACTTGCGCCTAAAAGAATTCCTTGATCCGAGAGTGTTAAGCTCCCTTAGCGAGGAGGAGATTGTTTTTAGGCCTTATGACGCGGAGGAACTGAGAGATATTCTGGCGGAGCGGGCGCAGATGGCGTTCCGTGAAGCCGCTTTAAGTGAGGGGGCTTTGAGCCTCTGCGCGGCGTTGGCTGCAGCTGAGCATGGAGATGCTCGCAGAGCCTTAGACCTTCTTCGTGTTGCTGGTGAAGTTGCGGAGCGGACTGGCGCAGAAATGGTTACAGAGGAACATATTCGTGAGGCTGAAAAGCTTATAGAACATAACCGTGTGGTTGAAGCCTTAGCAAACCTCACATTGCACTCGAAGCTTGTTTTGTTAAGCGTCTTTCATATGGTTAGGGCAAACGGTTATCGCGCTGTAACGGGCGAGATCTACGAGGTTTACAATGAGCTTTGCGGGGAATTAGCTTTAACACCTTTAACTCAGCGGCGGGTCAGCACCTTAGTTAATGAACTGGACGCTTTAGGCTTGTTAAACGCGCAAGTTGTTAGTATGGGAAGATACGGGCGGACAAAGAAAATTAGGTTAGAGGTGACGCGCACCCTTATTAGAGAAGCCTTCTCTAATGACAGTAGGCTTGGGCGCCTGATTGATTATGAGCCGAAATGCCTTTCAAAGAATGCGAATTGTAGGAATTGAGGATGGAAGCTTCAAAAAAGGCATAACCAAACACGCCCTTTTGGCTGCTGTTCTTTTTAAAAATTTGGAGATAGAAGGAGTGAAATTTGCAGAGGTAACTGTTGACGGCTTAGACGCAACAAACAAGACTGTTGAAATTCTAAGCGAATGGAATTTTGATGCTGTTATGCTTGCAGGGGTTTCCTTCGCCGGTTTCAACGTCATAGACCCTACAGTTCTTTACGAGAGATTCCGAAAACCCGTTGTTGTGATATCAAGAACAAAACCTGACAACAAAGCGGTGAAACGTGCTCTTATCCGGCATTTTAAGGATTGGAAAATCCGTTGGGGCGTATTCGAAAAACT
>JBBITX010000066.1:0-6436 GCA_037440545.1 Candidatus Bathyarchaeota archaeon | reverse complement strand
CTAAAAGCATAGATAGTTTTACTTATTTCAGACCAAGCCTTTATCCTTTCAAAGTTTTCAAAACTGTATTTGGCTAAGCCAAGCTCATGAATTGCTGAAATAGCCTGAAGCGTTGTAGCTCCCTGAGTGTTCGGAGGCAACTCATACAGCATCCTATCATTTATTTTAAGCTTTAAGGGCTTAACCAAGAACCCCTCATGCCCCATCATGTCATCTAATCCTATTTCAACACCTTGCTCTTTCAACTCACCTACAAATTTCTCGGCTAATTTTCCATAGTAAAACTCGGCGCAACCCTTAGAGGCTATGGTTTTAAGTGTTCGCCCTGCCTCCTTATTTTTTAACAGTGTACCTTCCTCTATTCCTCTAAAGTATTTGGCCCACCTAAAAATTCTCAGTTCATTTTCCGAAGCTTTCGACTCTTCAGCAAGGTAACGGCTTGCATAAAAACCATTGTAAGCCAACGATATAGCTGGTTTAAGAACATGGCTAAGAGGTAATTTACAGAACCTTTCACTAATAAAATCCCAAAGCTCAGCCAGTCCCGGAACCGTCACTGTTAAAGGACCCCTTACAGGTTTAAGTTTAAGGTATTCGTCGACGTTTAATCCTGATGGAGATTTACCGCTTGAAGCATAAGCCACTGTTTCATCGCCAATAAAAGCTAAAAGAAAGCCGTCTCCGCCTAAACCTCCAGTGTGAGGTAAAACTATTGAAAGCACTGCGCTGGCAGCAACAGCCGCGTCAAAAGCATTACCTCCATTCCCCATGATTTCTAAAGCCGCTTTAGAGGCAAGATAACTATCCGTTGAAACGCCCCTAAAACCAGAAGCCGACTCAACTAGCATATAACCGCTTCCCCAGGAGATCATTTTCGCCTATTAATCAATGTCTTTTGCAGTTTCAAGCCATATAGCCTTTCCTAACTGCTTTGATGCTATGTAATAAGGTTTAAGCTGTATTAAAAGCCTTGCCGACAAGCAGCATTTCAACACAGGATATTTCAATTAAGCCAGTTTTCAAGCTTTCAAGCAACATAGTCCATGTGGCGCATGCTTGTTAACATCGCCCTATAATTTAACTTAGCAAATTCTCTGGTGTTCTTAAGCTTTTTAGGGGTTCTTCTCGGTTTCGGCGTCATGTGACGAAGGGAAGTATAATTGTCATCAATATAATGAAAATTATAACTGCAGTTACTCCTATGGTTATTCCAGAAACAAGTTTCTCATGTTTTTTTAGGCCTTTAGCGTTTTTTAATGCTATGTTGAAGATTCGGCCTCCGTCGAGGGGATATATGGGTAAGGCGTTAAAAATGGCGATGTTGAAGTTTACAAACCAAAGCCAGTAGAATATGTTGGCTGAAACATGCCAGTACGGTCCAAGCAGATGGGTATAAAAGGAAGCGAGAGCGTCGGAAAAGGGCACTAGACCTGGAGCTAAAGAGGGTGGAACCAAATACATGGAAAGCCTTGCAAAGGAAACGGTTTGGTAGTTTCTAAGCCTTTCCCATGTCATTAAATCGCCTACGCTTATTCCCATAACTGTTCGGTTTTCAGCAACAGTTAAACTTACATTTGTGGAAAAAAGGTGCCTCCACATTTCCCCTCTTGCCACTGTTACGGAAACTACATCGCCAGAACTTTTTCCATCCAAAAGCCTCCTCAAATCCGTTGTACTGTTAATCCTTAAGTTGTCTACGGAGACTATTACGTCTCCAGGTAGAATTCCTGCAGCTTCAGCGGGCATTCCAGATGAAACGTCGTAGACGTATACGCCGTCTACAACGGGCTTCAGACCATTAACAATTATCAAAAGGCATAGGAGGCATACAACAGCCAACGCAATGTTTCCTCCAACCCCGGAGGCTAAAACCCTTGAAGAAACTTTAGGTCTACTTCTCTTAAGCTGCTCCTCATCGACATCTACGAAAGCTCCTATTGGAACTAACAGTAAGAAAAGCAGCCCGCTGGAATTAACCTTCAACCCGAGGCTTCTGGCAGTTATCCCATGGGCAGCCTCATGAACAACAACTGCACATATTATGGCAAGCCAGCCATACAAAAAGGGTAGGAGAGGATTAACTCCGGGAAGCAAAATGTAGGCTCCGGGTCCCACTTCACGGATAACCTCACCAGCCCCAGGGTTCAACAATAAAGCAAAAAGACTGGTGAAAACAAGGTAAATCCCCACACCCGCCACTATTGGAACAACCATAATAGCCGCCCAAGAAACTAAACGTGAAAGGCGGAAAGACCCAAGTCTGTCAAAAACTCCTGAAAAAAATTGTGTGCGAAAAATCAAAATGGGAAAGCTGAACTCAAACCTACGCTGCTCTTTCTTCAATTCAGCTTCCACATTCACCATGGCCTACCCTCCACCCGTCCACTTCATAATTAACCCTCCCTCATTAACCTTTGCTCAACCATAACTAGCAAAAGGCTATTCCTAACCGCCAGCCAATTCGAAAGCCTTTTTCCATAACTCGATTTGATGTCTCTGGAAGCCGCTTACACCAAAATTTAGGCAAATTTGGCTGAAAATTTTTGGAAAGGCATCTTCTCCCTCTGTCCAAATATTAGAACATTTTGTTCTAGGCATTAGGATATTAAGCCACGGCGCCGTGTTAGAAGTGGGGATATAAATGAATTTGAGAAAGCATGTGCTAATAGCTGTGCTAGTGTTGTTAGTTGTTTTTCTAGCGGCGGCATTATGTTACATGTATATGGGTAACAAGTCCGGCAGTGCATCTAAACTTGTGTTTCCAACAGGAGTTCCTTCAGCCCTTGGCACATTGTCAACAGTGCAGGTTGGAGATCAACAGTTTAACACCATTTTAGTGAGCGGATCTGGAACCGCCTCAATGCAGGCGGATAAAGCTTCAGTTATGCTTGGAGTGCAGACTGAGGATAAGTCAGCTTCAGAAGCAGTTCGCCTAAACTCTGAAAAGATGAACAAGGTTATTGCGGCGATAAAAGCCTTAGGAATAAGCGAGGAAAACATGAAAACAGTCTCGTACAGCGTTTACCCAATTTACTCGCAAACAGATTACAACCTAATTGTCGGATACAGAGTTGTCAACATGATTTCTGTGGAAACCACTAACACAAGCCTCATAGGCAAAATAATTGACGAAGCAGCAGAGGAGGGGGCTAACCAAATTCAAGGGATATCCTTCGGCTTGTCAGAGGAAAAACAGAGCCAACTGAAAAAGCTTGCCTACATAGCAGCCTTATCAGAAGCTGAAGAGAAAGCGAAACTAATCGCTGAAAAACTTAAACTATCATTAACAGGCGTCTTATATGTCAGCGAAACCTCCTATCAGCCCTACCAGCCCTACTGGGATGTCAAATATGCCACTATAGGCGAAGTAAGAGCATCAACACCCATACTTGAAGGAAAACTCAGCGTGTCCGTAACGGTTAGCGTCATATACTCCTTCACCCAATGACGCCCCAGGCAACTCGGTTACAAATGAATGCTCGGAGGCTTCACAGTCAAAACCCCTTTTCTTTTGAAAACCTTCAACGAGTTCAATTTTCCAAGAAAACCTTCAACCGCCTGAAAGCGTGCATAAGCTCAGGGACTTTTATGCTTGCCTTGCCCATAGACCCTCTGTTATAGAGTTGCCATTCTGAAAGAAGGATTATAAGCTTTAAATACAATCTTAGTCTTCGATCACAATTTGGGTAAAAAATACGGCTATGTCGTTGCATTCATAGTTATCCTTTTACTCATTTACGTTTGGGTTTCAAGGTTTGGGCTGAGTTTGCCGCCTGTGGAGGATTACGCCTTACCCTTAGGGAGGGATGCATGGCTTCTTGTCGGTTTAGGTTTAACAGCAACAGCCCTCGCCCTTCTGTTTCTTTTCCTCGATTTTAAGCTTTCAAGGTCAGCCGCCTTCATAGGATGGGTTTTCTACTTTCCAGTGCTTTTCAACATTTTGATACCTATGTTCATAATGTTTTTCTCCGTGATAGGTGTCTTTTACACGCCATGGCTTGTTTTCACAGATCTGGAATCTGCCAACAGAATCATAAACGGACATATACGCCTACAAAACGAATACCTGTATATGTCAATAGAAACTCTGGGTTACATATTAATTGTTGGAGGCCTCGCCGTCTACATTTTAAGCCTATACCAGTTGCTGTCCCATGCAAAGAAGGGACATAAACTGCTAACTAAAGGGTTTTATGGCTTAATAAGGCATCCCCAATATCTAGGCATATTCCTTTGGACCCTTGGATTCGCCATCTGCGGATGGCGACTTATAAACTACCTCATGTGGCTAACCCTATGCTATTCATATATGCTTTTAGCCGAATTTGAAGAAGCTGAAATGGAGAAGAAATTCGGAAAAGAATATGAAGACTATAAGAGCAACGTTCCCCTAATAACACCCTTCCTAAAACTAAACTTTAAACCTATTTCAAATATTGCTTCTAATAGGAAGGCAAGGCTTCTGGCATATACTGCAGTTTACCTTTTGCTATTAACAGCCTTTTATTTCATTGTGGATCCATACATAGTGATTTATAGATAATTTCACATGCGTTTCACGAGTTTGGAGTTCTAGTTTCTGTTTGCCTTACCATGCACTAGGGACGTTCTTCTGAGGCTGTTGGGATTTCTTTTGGCATTTAATGCATTTCTTTAATAAGGCCTTTGGAAAATTTATATGGTAACCTTTCTCCCATCGTAGTCTCTTTTCCATTTGCCAAGCTCGTCTTTAAGGGTTCTAAGCCTTTCTGCATTAAAAACAGGGCCATCTTTGCATACCCGGTACCTGCCTATAACACAGCTTCCGCATATGCCAATTGCACATCGCATCAAACGTTCAAGGCTTGCCTCTAATGGTGTTTTATGGCTTTCAGCCTGGCTGAAAATCTCCTGAATCATTTTTTCAGGTCCACAAGTATATATCATTTCAAAGCTTTCTTTGGCCAAAAGCTTCTGTGAAAGTTCTGAGGCTAAGCCTTTAAATCCAAAGCTTCCATCTTCCGTTGCAACGTTTAACTTTGCATGTGGACATGTTTTTTCCAGCTCTTCTATAAAAAGCAGCTCATCCTTTGTCTTGGCGCCTGCAATAAAAACTGTCTGTGAGACTTTTCCCCTGAGCTTTTTAGCTAAGAAGAATAATGGTGCAACGCCTATTCCCCCTCCAACAATTAAGGCTTTTCCCGAAATTGTTGAGAAATAGTTTCCATATGGGCCGCGTACGCCTACAAAATCCCCAGCCCTTCTTCGGTGTAGTGCTTCTGTGGCTTCTCCAACTTTTTTAACAGCTACGGAAAACTGGGCTTTCTCCACGTTAGCGTCTAGAATGCTTAGAGGAATTTCATCAATCCCTGGAATCCAAAGCATAATGAACTGTCCAGGATAAGCCTTTGAGCATAACCTATCCTTAAAAGTGAAGGCTTTAACCGTTGAACTAATGGTTTTCACCTCTATAATGCGCGTAGTTCTAACCCTGTTACAGCCTATGGGATAAACCGACAATTTCATCCACACTCCTGAAGCCTTTCCTTTTAAGGTATAGGCTTAACCCGCGAACTATGTTTCCAAAAACTCTCGGTCCTTTAAAGGCTATGGCTGTCCCAATTTGAACAGCGCTAGCCCCTGCAAGCATGAATTCTAAGGCGTCCCTCCAGCTGGCTATTCCTCCACATCCAATTATGGGCTTACGGACACGCTCATAAATTTCGTATACGCATCTAACTGCAACTGGCTTTATTGCAGGCCCTGATAATCCGCCCTTCCGATTGCTCAGTATGGGCTTTGCCGTTTCAATGTCTATTGCCATAGCCTTAACAGTGTTTATGGCTGTTATGGCGTCTGCCCCTGCCTTAACAACCGCTTCGGCAACCTCGGCTATTTCTGCGACGTTAGGAGAAAGCTTCACTAAAACAGGCTTAGAGACGACGCTTTTAACCCTTCTCACAACGGAAGCTGAAGCCCTTGGGCTTTGCCCAATTTCAGCGCCTGTTTCTTCAACATGGGGACATGAAATGTTTAGCTCCACAGCGTCAGCCCCATATTCCACAGCCTTCCTCGCAGCCTCCGCATATTCCTCAGTTGAAAAACCGTAGACGCTCACTATAAGAGGAACCTTCAAAACCTCCTTCGCAGATCTGATTTCAACAGCAAACTCCTCAATCCCAGGATTTGGAAGACCCATGGCGTTAACTAAGCCATATCCAACGTAGACAACTGTTGGATTTGCATAGCCCCTACGCGGCTTTAACCCAATAGATTTGGTCACGACAGCCCCAGCTCCCCATCCGGCAACAGTCTCAAAAGTTTCAGCAGTGTACCCCAAAATTCCAGAAGCCACCATAGTCGGGTTCTCAAGGTTTAAACCGGCAACATTGACCCTTAAACTCTCATACTTCACCACTTTCACCATTCAACCTTTTTAGTGATTATCCATTTAAAG
>JBBITX010000065.1:0-6590 GCA_037440545.1 Candidatus Bathyarchaeota archaeon | reverse complement strand
CAGCCTTTTCCTTTCTCATTCCATCAGGAAAGATGTGGTTTTCCATGCCATACTTAACGGTCCTCCGAACCCTCCATTACACATGGCGGTTGAGGGATCTAAATTATACGACGTTAGGACTGACATGCAAACTTGGACTCAAATACTGAAGGGGGTTCTATCTGGAAAAAATCATCCTGGCATAAGCCTGGAAAAGCTGAGTTTTGAGGCTTTTTTAAGGTTAAGAGCTGAGCTTGGTGGAAGTCAAATATATGTTTTAGAAGAGGGAGGCGAAGATGTATCCAAAGTTGAGTTTGGAGGAAACCCCATTTTTGTCTTAGGAGATCATGTTGGCTTGCCTAGGAAGGTGGAGGCTTTCGCTTTACGGTTTGGAAGGAAAATATCTTTAGGGAAAAAACCTTACTTGGCTGCAACGTGCATAACAATATTAAATTACATATTGGATAGAAGGGAAAACTGGAAAATTGAGCGGTAGATTTTTATCTCTGTTTTTTCGGTTAAAATTTGTTATAATGATTTAAGGTTTCAAAATTGGTAGAGGTGACCTGCAACGGCGGCAATTAGAGAACTGCCCACGACGCCTGTATCAAAGTTTGAAAGGATAGGCGCTCACACCCACATTAAAGGTTTAGGTTTAGATGAAAACCTTAAGGCTGTGAAAATAAAGGATGGAATGGTTGGACAGGAAAAGGCTAGGGAAGCAGCAGGCCTCGTTGTGAAAATGATTAAGGAAGGAAAACTCAGCGGAAAGTGTATAATTTTAGCAGGGCCTCCTGGAACAGGAAAGACAGCCATAGCTGTTGCCGTTTCAAAAGAGCTTGGAGAAAATGTTCCCTTCATCCAGATGAGTGGAAGTGAAATCTACAGCGCCGAACGTAAGAAAACCGAGGTTCTAATTGAAGCCATAAGGAAGTGCATTGGAATTGAAATCCATGAAATGCGAAAAGTCTACGAGGGGGAGGTTACGTTAATAGACATTCGAACAGCCTCTCACCCATACAACCCATACCAAAAAGTGCCTGAAAGCGTTAGGCTAACATTAAAGACAAAGGAAGAGGAGAAAACAATAGAAGCAGGGGCATCAATAGCCCAGCAAATAATTTCTGAAGGCATATCAGAGGGAAACGTTATACAAATAGACGCTGAAACCGGAAGAGTTGCAAACCTTGGATTATGCTTAGAAAGCCAAAAAGGGAAAACCTACGACGTTGACACGAGAAAGAAGATTCCAAGACCTAACGGTAAAGTCTTAAAAGAGAAGGAGTTTGTCTACATGCTAACCTTGGCTAATTTAGATGAACTCAACGCTAGGCAACGTTCAGGCGGGTTGTTCTCCCTATTCTTCGGAGGCTCTGAATCAAAAGAGATAGACACCGAGGTTCGCATGGCAGTTGACCAGCAAGTCAAGGAATGGGTGGACAGTGGAAAGGCGTTCATCTATCCAGGCGTGTTATTTATAGACGACGCCCACCTGCTAGACTTAGAAGCTTTCAGCTTCCTTGGAAGAGCCATGGAAAGCGAACTTGTACCAATAATAATACTAGCCACAAATCGTGGTGTGGCAAGAATCAGGGGAACAGATATTAGAAGCCCATTAGGTTTCCCGGTAGACCTAATAGACCGCTCGGTTATAATTGCAACACAACCATACGATACGGAAAGCATAAAGGAGATCCTCCGAATTCGAGCCGCCGAAGAGAAAATAAAACTCGATAAAGAGGCTGTTGAAAAACTAGCAGAAGTAGGAGCAAAAAGCTCCATGAGATACGCAGTTCAGCTTCTAAGCCTTGCAGCTCAAAACGCTAAATCCTCTAACAGAGACAAAGTTACAATAGACGATGTTCAACGTGTAGACGACCTCTTCATGGATGTGGGGGAGGCATCAGAATACCTAAGAAAGTATGAGGAAAGATTGCTTATACACTAGCAATTAACCGTAAAAAGCATAAGCCCAAGCAACCAGAAAATGCAGAAATTGAAACAGTTGGAAATAGCAAGCCTGAAAGTGTCAAAATTATACATCAACTCAGCTAATTAATGAAAAATAAAACTTTCAGCAAAGACCCCGCAAATTATAATCAAAACAAACCAATATGCAGCAAAACTTAAACCCAACATTTTCAACAAGCATGAAAATGAAAATTCCAGCCCAAAATTCAGATTTTGAAGATGAGAGAGAAAAAGGAGTAAAGACTGTTTCATATAAGTTTTTCCTCAAAAGTTAAAATTCTTAATGTTCAAAACAGCCACCTGATCCATTCATTAATCATGAAAACATGATGTTTCATTTGAGGTAGTTTAGTAATTTTGGCATATTAATCAATAGGACAATCCCTAAAAAGCTTATTATGACTGATTCTCGTTTTAGAAACAATTAAAGTGTCTCATAAATGTTAGCTTATCTTACTTTTCTGAATTTCATTTTTCAATTCCCACAGAATTACCAAAGCTTCGCCTAGGGTTATGCCAAGCCTGACAGCCAGCTCATTAGGCGTAATTTCAGGCCTTTCGTTTAGTATTACCTCTCTAGTGTAGGCTTTGTGATGAGGATACATTATCATAGCATGTACGGTCTCAACGAGTATGGGCCAAAGCCTATCTTCAACGTATTCCTCAGGTTTCATATATATCCCTGAAATAGAGCCTAATTTGCTGTTTATTTTAAACTCTTGATCAGCGCCTAAATATTTTAGTGTAGTTATTTAACAAAATTTCTGCGTCTATTCTGTTGATAACCAATTTTAGGCATTGATTATTTTTAAGCAACCTAGTTGTTTCCGATGGGCAGTCATACTGTTTTGACCTTTATGAATAAGTAGAATATCCTAATAAGTCTTGAAGCGCCATAACTTGCGCCTTTTTACTGAAAAGTAATTGTTCCGGGTTTGAAGCCATAAGCTGTCTCATCCTTGTTAATAACGCAAAGTTTATTTTCCTCGAAATGTTTAGGCTAAAAATTCGAGAGTTGATTAGGGGATATGCCTTTAATTAAAGCAGTTGTCTTTGACCTCGATGGGACAATTGTCAGCTTCAACATAGATTATAAAGCCGTCAGAGCTGAAGTTAGAAGTTTTCTCATTAAAAACGGGATGCCCGCGTCGGTTTTATCTTTGAACGAGAGCGTATTTGAAATGTTAAGGAAAACTGAGATTTTTATGAAGAACTCAGGAAAGTCTGAGAAAGCCTTCAATGAGATCCGTAGCGGCGTCTTATCCATAGTTGAAACCCACGAATTGGAAGCTGCTAAAAACACTAAATTGCATCTTGGCGTAACAGAGGTTTTAAGGTCTTTAAAGAATATGAACTTGAAAATGGCCATATGCACGGTTAACTGTGAAAAATCAGCTCAATATGTTCTTAAAAAGTTTGGGATAAGTCACTTCTTCAACGCTGTAGTTTCAAGGGACAAAGTGAAAGAGGTTAAACCCCACGTTGAACATATACAGGCTGTTTTAAATGCTTTAAATACAGTTCCACATGAAACCATCGTGGTTGGAGACAGCCCAGCAGACATGAAGTGCGCAAAAGAGGTTAAAGCAGTGGCTGTAGGGTTAACCTCGGGGACATCCACAATTAATGAGCTTAAAGACGCTGGAGCAAATTACATTATAACGTCAATAACAGATCTGCCCATACTAATAGAAAAAATCAACAAAGAATAGTTTTAAGAGAAGCGTCTCCTACTTGATACAGTGAATATTAAAATTATGAAACTTCAGCTAATCTATTCCATCTTTATGTAAGGCTTAATTTGCCCCTTATGTTTTAATGGGAAATCAGGCTATTTGTTAATTTCAAAAATGGCCTTTACAAGCTCCCCGTTTAGGCGTTCCATTTTAAAGCCCTTTCTTTCGCATATGCTTATCATTTTCATGTTGTCAGAGCTTATGTAAGCATATATCTTTTCTAAACCCATATCTTTTCCTATGTCTATGGCGTAGTCGACGAGTTTTGATCCTAACCCCAATCCTTGCCATTGATCTCCTACAACCACGGCGAACTCGCCGATTTTTCCTCCGGGGTCTGTTGTTATCATGTTTATGCCTACAATTTTTCTTTTCCCTTCTTCCTCTATCTCTGCAACTATGGCTATTTCCCTGTCGTAGTCCAAGTTGCAATGTCGCGTTAAAGATTCGTGGGGTAGCTCTCTGAACACTTGGAAGAACCGAAGCCTCTTTGTTTCTTCTGAAAGGCAGCTGTAAAACTCGCCTAGTAAAGTTTCATCTTCAGGCCTTATGGGACGTAGGGTAACTGGAACACCGTTTTTCAAAATGTATTTTTCCACGTATTTTCTTGGGTAGGGGGAAACCACGAGATGTTCATGGAGGTGGGTTTCCTTCAAAATTGCCTCTGGGTCAATCACTATTCTTGCATCCACAGCCACGGCGCTTTTTTCATCCACTATAAGCGGGTTTACCTCTATCTCTTTTATTTCAGGAAAATCTACGACTATTTGGGAAAATTTAACCAGTATTTCTTCGAGGAGTTTAAAGTCGGGTCGAAGGCCAGTTTCGTTTGATATTTTATAAATTCTTGTTTTCTCTATGAGGCGTCTTGCTAGAACCTGATTTAAGGGAGGAAGGCCCACGCTTATGTCCTTCATCAACTCCGCCTCAATTCCGCCACTTCCAAAAATTATCACGGATCCAAACTGCGGGTCCTTCTTAGAGCCTAAAAGAAGTTCATAGCCCCTTTTCAAAATCATAGGCTGCAGTATGACACCTTTAAATTCGGCTCCTTCATGGAATTCTTTAACTTTTCCAGCTAACTCGTTAAAGAACTTTTTAACCTCTGAAGGTGACCAGACGTTAAGAATGACCCCTCCAGCCCTATATTTGTGGATTATTTGCGGGGATAACGCCTTCATAACTATGGGATACCCCAAATCGGCCGCTAATGTTTCAGCCTCTTCAGGGGTTACCGCCAATACAGTCTTAACAGTTGGAATTGAATAAGCCTCGAGAAACTGTAAAGCTTCATGTTGACTAAGAACGTTTCTTCCCTCATGGAAAACTCTCCTTAAAAGCTCTTTGAAAAACGTCGGAATTGAGAACTCTACTGGAATTTCCTCTGGGGTTTGGTATAACAGCTCAAGGTTTTGGGTGTAGCTATACATGTACATGAATGTGGAGACAGCCTCTTCTGGAGTGCTGAAAGCAGGGATGCCGCTTCTCTGCAAAATTTGTCTAGCCCTTCGGCAAAATCCATCCCCAATGAATGAAGCGAGAACAGGTTTTTTAACGTTTTTAGAAAGCTCTATTATGGCTTTAGCTGTCAAAATGGGGTTTGCAGCCCCTTGAGGCGTGTATATTATTAGAAACCCGTCACTGTTAGGATCCTTAAAACATGTTTCAATGACTTTTCGAAACCTTTCCGATGTTGCTTCCTCCAAAATGTCAATTGGGTTGGCGATACGGCAGTATGATGGTAAGACCTCCCTTAGAAGTTGAAGAGTTTCGCTGCTTAATTTGGCGAGTCTTCCTCCCCTTGCTAGAAGAGCGTCTGTGGCCATTATGGCAGGGCCGCCTGCATTTGTTATAATCGTTAGATTTGGGCCTTTAGGGCTTGACTGCATAGCCAATGCCTCTGCACAATTGAAAAGTTCGTTTATGGCTTCTACTCTGACTATTCCGGCACGTCTAAAAGCAGCTTCATAAATAGCGTCTTCACCGCATAATGATCCAACATGAGAGAACGTTGCCTCTGCGGTTTCTGGAAAACGTCCAGACTTTATCACAACGATAGGCTTCGCCCTTGCAAACCCTCTAGATGCACTCATAAATTTCCTAGCATCAGTAACGCATTCCATGTATAAAATAATGCTTCGAGTATGCGGGTCAACTCCGAAATAGTCAATTAGATCGCCGAGGTCCACGTCAAGCATAGAACCCGTTGAAACCACAGCGCTAAATCCAATGTTAGCTTCAGAAGCCCAGTCAAGTACTGAGGCACATAGAGCTGCACTCTGCGAGATAAACGCTATCCTCCCAGGTTTAGCTGTTTTATCTGCGAAGGTAGCGTTTAACTGTATTATCGGCCTTATCACGCCGAGGCTGTTTGGACCTATTATGCGAAGGTTATAGCGTTTTTTATGTTCAAGAATTTGTTTTTCTAAAACCTCTCCCTCCTTGCCGACCTCGCGAAAGCCAGCTGATATTATAATTATACCTGAAACCCCAGCTTTTCCACACTCTTCCACAATTTGGGGCACTATATGCGCCGGGGTTGCAATAACTGCAAGATCCACTTTCCACGGGATCTTTGTCACAGTGGGATAAGCTGTAATGCCCTGTACTGTGGATTTAAAAGGGTTTACAGGATAAACCGTCCAGGGATATCCAACGCCAACCAAATTTCTCATAAGTTTTGCACCGACTGAACCCTCCCTATCACTTGCTCCTATGACAGCTATCCTCTTAGGGTTGAAAATTTTGTCAAGATTTTCGGTGCCCAATTAAAAGTCCTCACCTATAATATTTTTATGTATAATGCCTTATATATGACATATACTTTTAACAGAGCAGCTTCCTCAACACTATAATTACATCTGAAAATCACAACATGTCTTTTAAACCGTAAAATTTCAATTT
>JBBITX010000064.1:0-6594 GCA_037440545.1 Candidatus Bathyarchaeota archaeon | reverse complement strand
CCAGTTTTTTTCCATTTACTTTCTAACCTGATTATGGATAGTTTCTGCCTAATTAATGTTAGGTTTAAAAATCCAATTCACAATTTATGTTGAAATTACATCTTCATCCCTAAGTTCAAGTGTTACGTAGCCCTCTGCCTCGTTAGAGTAAACTTTTATTCTCACAGGGTATACGTCTCCTTCCTTTTGAATCTGTATTGGAGACTTAAATGTTATTTCGATGTATATTTCAGTTCCTTTCGAGATGGACTCGTAAAAGTAATCTGACGGATTCATCATACCTTCAGCATGTATTACAACATTTGTGGCGTTTCCACCTATAGGTTTAAGCTTGAAGTATAGCATTTCTATTCTTAAAATGTTCGGCGAGTTCTGGGGGTGGTAACCCGACGCGGCTGCGTCCAAAAATTGGAAGTACTTATTTGGGTCCTCCTTGGGCTTTTCAGTGTTTGTGTCTGTATGTGTATAAGCTGCCAGAACTATAATGGCTATTGTTGCAATTATAGCCGTTAATATGATGGCTGTCTTTTTATTTTTTGAATGTTTTCTGACTTTTTTCCTCCCTTTTTTCATTCGGTCCGCCTACAACTTAGGGTTTAGTTTTCGAAATATTAAAATAATTTTGCGTTTCTATCATCATGATTGATTTGTGGCCTTTGAGACAGAAATGGTTTTGGCAACTGTTCTTACTGTTACTTTTAGCTGTCTTATTACCATTCATAATTTTCTACGCCCTACTATTGATTTCGCCTTCATCGATTGTTTTAGCCCTCGTTCTCGCCATTTTTCTTTGGGTTATTGTTAGAAGTTATAAGCGATATATCAAGGAGAAAAAGCAGGGATTATCTTAAATCTAAATGTTACATGGGATGTTATACTTTTTGAGTTGGGGTTCGCGGCACCGTAAGAATTAAATATTTCATCATTTCTACTACGAAAGAGGCGAATGTAATATGGGTAGGAAAATTCTATTGGCCATTATTGTAAGTTTAATGATATGCACATTGCTTCCAGCTGCATTTGCTGCTCCTCCGATAACCATTAAAACAGAATTAAAAGCTGCCACAATTGAGGGCGGAAACCCTGAGACAGTTGACCCGGCATGGTGTTACGATACTGCAAGCGCCGAGCTCATATTCAATGTTTACGATACATTGATAACTTTTGATGGAGAACACATGGATGTTTATCTGCCATCTATAGCGACTGAATGGAAAATCGTGGAACACGACCCGCCGCTTCAAAGCAACCTTCACGGGGAGTTGAAATACTATTACACATACTACTTTAAGATTAGGTCTGGCGTAAAGTTTCATGATGGCACATTTCTGAAGCCTGAAGATGTAGAATACAGCATTGAGAGGGCTATGGTTCAGGACAGAGACTCTGGCCCAACATGGATGTTTTATGAGCCTTTGCTTAACACTTGGGGCGCCTATGGACTTGAAGATCCTCCGTTTAACTTAAATCTAAGCACCACAGAAGGTGTAATTCTTGCTGGAAGAATCATTGACGCAGCTGTAGAATCAAATGCTACACATGTCTGGTTTAATTTAGCGTTTCCAGGAGCATACGCGCCTTTCATGCAGATACTATGCCAATCATGGTCAAGCATATTGAGCAAAGCCTGGGTAAACAACTTTGTTATTGGAACGCTGAATAGGCCTGACTGGAATGGCGAGTGGGGAGACTATACAGAGTGGATAAACTATCATAACCCAGAAGTTTCACCTTTAGACGACCCTTATGCTGTAATGATGGGTTCAGGCCCCTTCAGGCTGGATAAGCTTGACTATACGGACTGCTACTGGACTGTTGTGCGGAACACAGGCTACTGGAGAGGCTGGCCAGCAGACTTCCCGGTGATTGGCGCTTCAAAGCCCGCTGGGTTCGTTGAAAGGTTTACCGTGACCTGGAAGTACACTTGGGAAACAAGGAGGGAGATGTTCCTAGCCGGTGACATGGACTTTTGCGCAGTTCCAAGGATGAACCTCCGTGAATTGTATGACGACTTTGATAAAGGGGTGTTAAAGACCGGAATAAGATGCATATACCCACTGCCACAACTGGCGGTTGACGCATTGTTCTTCACGTTCAGTATAACTCCTACAACTCCATACGGCAAGATAAATGACCCTGGGGTGTTCACTGAAGATGGAATTCCAAGCGATTTCTTTGGAAACCCCGATTGGGGCATAAACGTTAGAAAAGCCTTCGCATACGCATTTGATTATAATAGATTCCTGCAAGAGGCATATTTAGGCGAAGCCATGGCCCCTGCAACTGCTATAATACCTGGACTACCATATTATGACCCAACCGTGATGGGATACGCTATCGACCTGACAAAATCAGAACAAATGTTTAAAATGGTTCCAGGGCTATGGGATACAGGCTTTACAATGACCATACTCTACAATACTGGAAACATCCCTAGAAAAGTGGCTGCAGAAATTCTTAAAGAAAACGTTGAAAGCTTAAACTCCAAATTCCACATAAGCGTTGCAAGTATAGACTGGAGATCCTATCTTAGAGCATGCCTATATCATCAGACGCCACTCTTCATAATTGGATGGCTTGCAGACTATCCAGACCCCCACAACTTTGCCTTTGCCTTCTACTACAGCCACGGGGCCTTCGGGGCGTGGCAACTGTACGAAAATCCAGAAATGGATGAGCTGGTGGAGAAGGGTATAGCTGCAAGAGAGGGTCCGGAAAGAGCGCAAATTTATAAGGAGATACAACTCCTTGCCATTGAGGACTGCCCAAGCGTAACAATAAATCAGCCGATTGGGCGCCACTGGGAAAGAGACTGGGTTGCCGGATGGTACTATAACCCTATATATCCTGGATTTTATGCATATAACCTTTGGAAGGAGTATTACGTGCCCCACGCCCTTCTCGGCACAACGCCAACATATCCAACATCAAATCATTTGCCATACGACGTAAACTATGACGGAGTTGTTAACGGTAAAGACGTTGCCACAGTGTCTAAGGCATTCGGCTCAAGCCCAGGGCCGCCAATACATGCAAGATGGAACTTCAGGGCAGACGTGAACAACGACCGAAAGGTAGATGCAGTAGACCTAGCTATAGTCTGCAGAAACTTCGGGAAAAAAGTTTAACATATTCCCCCAACTTTTTTCTCCGTCAAGCTTAAGTATTAATAATATTCTTTTCTCTGTGACCTTTAATGACATCTCTTCCAGCTTATATTGCAAGGAGGCTTATGCTTCTAGTATTGGTGCTTATAGGCGTTACAGTAATGATATTTGCTATAACAATGCTTGTACCTCCAGAGATAAGGGCGATGCTTTATGCAAGAAACGTTCAACATATTTCCCCGGACAAACTTTTAGAAATAGCTGAAAAATATGGTTTAACAAGACCGTTCTATCAGCAGTATTTCACATGGTTAAGTGAGGTGCTTCAGGGAAACCTTGGATTTGCTAAAAGCTCACAGCAGCCAGTTACTGAAGCAATACTTTCAAGGTGGCCCTACACTTTTGAAATAGTTCTCTTTGCAGCTCCAATAATAGTTTTCTTAGGAATTTATTTAGGCGTTCAGTCTGCAATACACAAGGATGGAATAATTGACCATGCATGCAGAATATTGTCAATAATCGGATGGTCGCTTCCATCATTTTGGCTTGGCCTCATACTCCTTTCAGTTTTCTACGGAGAGTTAGGATGGCTGCCTCCAGGTCCTATAAGCGATAGCATGAGGTTAATTAGAGAGTCACAGGAGTTTTCTCGTTATACACGCATAGACCTCTTTGACGGGCTTTTAAACGGCCGTCCAGATTTAACGCTAGACGTAATTAAACATGCAATTCTCCCAACAATAGTTATTGTTACAATCAACATAGCCTTACTGATAAGGGTTATGCGTTCCTCAATGCTTGAGGCTTTAAGCAAGCCTTACATTACTGCCGCAAGAGCAAAAGGACTAGACGAGAAGACAGTTATATACAAACATGCGAGGAGAAATGCGCTCATTCCAACAGTGACACTGTCAGGAATGCTCATAGCAGGTCTTCTCGGAGGCTTAATCATAACAGAAACCGTTTTCGCCTTCGGAGGATTAGGCCAATGGGCTGCAAGCGCTGCTTTAAATTTCGATATACCGGCTGTTTTAGGCTACGCCATACTGAGCGCCTTCCTGTTTGTAATTGCAAACCTCATAGTTGACATTTTATACGCATACATTGATCCAAGGATAAGGCTGGTGTAGATTATGGGTTCAAACTCTAGATGGCGAGAGCTTAAGGCTTCATGGCAACCGCGTATAAAAGAATGGAAGTTTATGCTGAAAAGAGTCAGCCAATCCCCAATTGCAATTCTTGGTATGGCAATAATAATTGGCTTTGTAATAATTGCATGTCTGGCTCCTGTCTTGGCTCCGCCTCAGGGAAAAGATCCATTTGTAATACCACGCGACATAGAAATATCCGTCTTGACAACACAGCCAACCCCTCCTACTGTTAGGCATATTTTCGGCACAACAGATGAGCAATATGACATATACTACGCGTGCATTTGGGGATCTATAAGCGCTTTCCGCGTCGGATTAGTAGTTGTAATAGTCTCACTGATTATAGGATTGATTGTTGGGACAATTTCAGCCTACTACGGCGGAGTTATAGATGAAATAATGATGAGGTTCACAGATATAATTATCGCCTTTCCAGGCTTGGTTTTAGCAATGGCACTAGTAATAGCCTTTCCAACAATCATACCTGTAGATATCACGCTAATAATACTGGTGGTATCTGCAGTATTCACGCTGCTCTTAATGCTGTTTAAGCGGGAAAGTAAACTCCTCCTTCCGACGCTAATAATTCTGTTTGTAAGCCTATTCCTTTACATATTCAACCCTGTAGGGATAGGTCTAAACCTTTCAAGGCTGGATAAGGTATTATTTGCATTGGCAATAGTCGGGTGGCCTAGTTATGCAAGGCTAATCCGAGGCGAAGTTTTAAGGGTGAAAAATGAAGATTATGTGGAAGCAGCTAAAGCTGCAGGGTGTTCAGATTTTAGAATAATAATTAGGCATATACTTCCAAACACTATTTACCCGGTATTGATAGTTTCTACGCTTGACGTAGGCTCAATAGTTCTTACAGCTGCTGCCTTAAGCTTCATAGGCATTGGAGCTGACCCCAACTATGCCGACTGGGGACAGATAATAAGCAGAAGCAGAAACTGGATAAGCAAGCCTGAACTCTTAGTGGCAAACTACCACACCTTCCTAATTCCAGGCATTTTCATATCATTATTCGTTTTAGGATGGAACCTTTTAGGCGACGCGTTAAGAGACGTTTTAGACCCCATAATTAGGAGAAGGTAAACATGGAGCAATCAATTGTTGAAGTTAAAAACCTAATCGTGAAATTCTACACATACGCTGGCATAGTTGAAGCCTTAGACGGCGTTAACCTCAAACTTAAGCCTGGCGAAATACTCGGACTGGTCGGAGAAACTGGATGTGGAAAAAGCGTTACAAGCCTTTCAATGCTTCAGCTTGTACCCTCACCTGGAAAAATTGAAGGTGGAGAAATACACTTCAACAAAAACGGGAAAATTATAAACATTACCGGCATAGATGCCCAGCTGCTTCGAGGGGTTAGGGGAAAAGACATAGCCATGATATTCCAGGAGCCTAGGGCTTATCTAAATCCAGTTTACACAATTGAAACTCAGATAGGCGAGGCTCTATTACTACATAGAAGGGAGGAGTTTCTAAAGAAAGCCATAGAAAACTTAGAGAAAAAGGGGAGAAAATCAAGTTTTGAAGCTAAAGTTTACAATAGAATGCTCCATAAGCCTAAATCTCTGTTAACAAGGTTTATGGCTAAACTTTCTCGGAAAAAAACCTTAAGAGAGGAAATAAGAAAGGAGGTTGTAAATCTTCTAGGAGCAGTCGAAATAGCTGATCCTGAAAGGGTAGCGAATATGTACCCTTTCGAATTAAGCGGTGGAATGGCTCAGAGGGCAGTTATAGCAATGGCTTTATCATGTTATCCGGTAATGCTCATAGCTGATGAGCCGACAACCAACTTGGACGTTACAATCCAAGCTCAAATATTGAACCTCATTAGACAGCTTAGGAAGAACTACAAGTCCACCATACTCTACATAACTCACGATTTAGGAGTTGTAGCTGAACTCTGCGACAGAGTCGCCGTGATGTATGCGGGCAACGTTGTTGAAACAGCCGAAGTCTACGAACTTTTCAAAAACCCCTTTCACCCATATACAAAGGGTCTTTTAGAGTCCATTCCTAGACCTGGCCAAGAATTCAAATCCATCCCCGGAACCGTTCCAAGCCTTATAAATCCTCCGAAAGGATGCAGGTTCCATGAAAGATGCAGTTTCACAATGGACATTTGCCGAAACGTTAAGCCGGATTTTATAGAAGTCAAGAAGGATCATTATGTTGCATGCCACCTGTACGGAGGTTCAAAGTGAACGCTTTAATAAATGTAAAAAACTTAAGGAAACATTACCCCATACTTGGAGGTGTTTTCAAGCGTAAAGTAGCATCTGTAAGGGCTGTTGACGGAGTTTCCCTGAGCATAAATAGAGGGG
>JBBITX010000063.1:0-6642 GCA_037440545.1 Candidatus Bathyarchaeota archaeon | reverse complement strand
CTACTATGCAAAATATACAGAGCCACAGGCCTAGTACCCTTCATGCAATTTCCAAAAAACCGTTAAAATTTGCCCTAAAACACCATTTTTCTCTTTTTTAATTTTAAGGCTGAATTATTTTAGAGGAAGTTTAAGTAGTTAAAAGCATTTTAGCGGACTTTAATGGGCAATTTGAATTTTAAACCTTTATAGTATGTTCCGAAAGTTAAAAATAAATTTGATGATAAGTTGAGGAGTTCTTTCCAAAATGTGGGATTTAGCGATTATGGTTTATGATTGGAAGCGGTCTAATGTGCTGACAACGGTGTAGGCTTCCCATATGGCTTCAAGTATTCTGCGGGGTTCTTTGCAGTCGCCTATTGCGTAAATCTGCTTAACCTTTCCAGTTAAAGCCTGGTAAAGTTGATCTTCAGGGTTTAGGCCTAATGCTAAAGCCACGGTGTCGCATTTAATCTCTTTGCTTCTGAATTGATTGTCAATTACTATGACTCCTTCATCTGTTATTTCCTGAATGCTTGTATTAGTCATTATTTCAACGTTGTTTTGTGTTAGGAGGTTTAGTAGCATAAGCCTGTTGGGTCCTGCTACAGGAAGACCGGCCATCATTAAATCAGGCATTTTCTCGATAACTGTTACTTTTCTTTTCTGTTTGGCAAGCCATAACGCTGTTTCGCATCCTACTAGGCCGCCGCCCACAACGACAACGGATTCTCCTGCTTTCTTTTTACCTAAAAGTAGATCTATACATGTGGTAACCTTTATTTTTTCAATGCCTTTTATTTTCGGTTGAATGGGCTTTGATCCTGTTGCAATTATAACCACATCTGGTTTTTCACGTTCAACAAGTTCTGGGGTGACCTCTGTGTTAAGGATTATTTTCACGCTTGCCTTCTTTAACTGAATTTTGTACCAGTTAAGCAGCCTTTCATAGTCTTTTTTAAATTCTGGTATGGAGGCTTCAATGAGGTGTCCCCCTAATTTTTCGCTTCTTTCATATAAGGTTACTTTGTAGCCTCTTAAAGCTGCAACTCTTGCCGCTTCCATTCCAGCCACTCCACCGCCAGCAATCAATATTTTTTTGGGTTTTGTTGCAGGTTTAAGCTCGTAAAGCCTCTCTCTACCAGCAGCTGGGTTTACTGCACAGCTTACTGGTTTAGCCTCATGCAGCCTTCCATAGCAGCCCTCATGGCAGCCAATACATGGCCTTATATCTTCTATTCTTCCCTCAAGCACTTTAATGGGCCAGTAGGGATCTGCCAGAAGTGCTCTTCCAAGGGCTATTATGTCTGCTTTACCTTCTTCTAAGGCTTTCTCAGCTAGTTCAGGTATGTCCATTTTTCCTGCAACCAGCACTGGAACGTTTACCACTTTTTTAAGCTTGTCTGAAAAGGTAAGGTAACATCCGTGATCCATGTATGTGGGAGGGTGAGCCCAGTACCATGCGTCGTAAGATCCTGCATCTGCGTTGAAAGCGTCGTATCCCGCTTTTTCCAGCATTTTCGCAGCTTCCAAGGATTCTTCAACATCTCTGGCAGCCTCCTCAAAAACTTCGCCTGGAAGCCCTCCTTTCCGCCAGTCTTTTACATAACTTTTAACGCTGAATCTAAGTGAAACTGGAAAATCTTTCCCCACCCTGTCTTTAATTGCGTGGAGAACCTCTATTGGAAATGTTAGTCGATCCTTTAAATCTCCACCATATTTGTCCGTCCTTCTGTTCCACATGGCAATGGTGAACTGGTCAAGGAGGTAGCCTTCATGCATTGCATGTATCTCTACTCCATCAAATCCAGATGCAGCCACTATTTCAGAGGATTCTCCGAAGGCTTTAACCAATTTTTCAACCTCCTCTGTTGTAAGCTCCCTACACGTAACCGTTGGATTCCAATAGTTTGGAATGGCTGAGGGCGCTACAGGCTTTGTGGCGATAATTTCAGGGATAGCCACACGTCCAAATCCAGCTGTAAGTTGGCAGAAGATTTTAGCTCCATAGGCGTGTACAGCCTCTGTCAGTTCGGCGGCGCGCTGAATAAAACGCAGCGGGTTAAGCGAAGTAATGGGTTGAGTTGTCATGAGGAACTTTTCAATTTCATTTTCGACTTTAGTGACGCCTGTTATTATTAACCCCACTCCACCCTTAGCCCTTTCAGCATAATAATCCACTAATCTTTGGGTTGCTGTCCCATCAGGATTTGAAAGCCCAACAACACCCATTGGAGCCATGGCTATTCTGTTCTTAACAGTCACCTTTCCAATTCTAGTGGGCTCGAAAAGTCTTTTGAAAAACCTCATATTCTGTCACCAATTCCACACATAATTTCCTTTACTTTTACGCTTTACGTTTTTATTTTTTTCCCATGAGCCTTTGCAGTTGGCCGGACACTTTGATGTTATCTGTTTAGAAGTACTTTGCTAGGTCTCTTCCAAGGAGGCTTCTTGCTATGGTGTTCTTTTGTATTTCCTTTGTCCCTTCAACTATGTCGTTTTTCTTCGCCCATTTGAACCATCGTTCAATGTGGTATTCAGCTAAGTAGCCATATCCGCCGTGGACGTCTATAGCTAGGTCGCAGGCTTCAAGGGATAATGATGATCCATAATATTTCATCATGCTTGCCAGTTTCACGGCTTCGTCCATGTATGTTTTTTCAGCTCTGGCCTTTTCTAAGAGTTTTATAGCTCTGAAAAGCAGGGATTTTCCAAGCTCAACTTTTGTTGCAACTTCAGCTATTCTATGCGCTAGGCCTTGAAAACCTCCAATTTTCCTTCCAAACGCTTCCCTTTCCTTAGCGTATTTTATAGCCATTCCAAGGGCTGCTTCAGCTGCTGCCACGCCGAAACATCCTATTTTAATCCTTGTTATGGGTAACCATTGAAGCGTTTGAAGTAATCCTTTATTCAGGTATTGGGAGCCTCCTAAAATGTCGTCTTCAGATGCTGAATAGTCGGTGAATGTAACTTCACTTGTGGGAGATATAAGCCAACCCATTTTTCCATGGATGGGGTAAGCCTCAACGCCTGGCTTCCTCTCCACAATGAATAGAGTTTGGCCTCTGTAGGGAGGCTTCGCGTCCGGATCTGTCTGCACTAAAACGTTAGCCACATTGAAAATTTCCCCGTTTGTAACAAAAGTTTTCGTTCCACTTATCCTCCATTCTTTAAGTCCTGTTTTTGTGGCTTTCGTGTCTAAAACACGTGTTAAATCGCTGCCTCCAGCTGACTCTGTGAACATGGAAGCCATAATAATTTCCCCTTTAGCAAGTGAAGGCAGCCATTTGGCTTTTTGTTCATGGGTTCCGAAGTCTATTAGAAGCTCAACTCCAAATTGTGTGCTCATCATAATTGTATCAGCTAATGGCGGATCAACTTTGGCAACTTCGTATAGACATATATAATGCTCCAGCAGACCATAGCCTTGCCCGCCATATTCTTCAGGAATATGCAGGCTTAGAAAGCCCTGTTGACATGTTTTTCTGTAAAGCTCCCATGGAAACTTTCCCATTTCTTCGTATTTTCTTGAATTTTCCGGAGTCAGTTCCTTTTCAGCAAACTCTCTAACGGCGCTTTGAATAAGCCTTTGTTCCTCGGTTAAATCAAACCCTGAGAACATAGTTAGAAATTAGTGCAATTCTAAATAAATTTTACTCAGCCCAATACCCTTAATGAAGCGTAGCTTTCATATCCTCGTGTGAAGGCAAGGAGGCCACATCACGGTTTTCTAGGGCTAAATTGGGATTTCGCAGAGTAGGACTATGCCTCTGGGAAAAGGCTGGGTTGAAGGGTCACTCATGGGAGGTTCACTGTTACGATTTTATTTTGCTCTTTTATGTTTGTGGGGACCGTAAAGTTTTAATAAAGTTTTGCTCATCAACTCAGTTTCGTGATGTGACTGTTTATGGATAATGGATCAAGCCTGTTTTTTGAGGATTATCGGAAGAAGATGCTTAGAAGTAAGGGTTCTTTGAAGGGTATTAGAATCTTAGAGGTTGCCAATTACATATTGGGTCCTGGAATTTCAATGTTCTGTAATGACATGGGTGCTGAGGCTATTAAGGTGGAGCTTCCCCCAGAGGGAGATTATATGAGGTCCACTCCCCTTGAAGGGAAATGGTGGAGGGACTGTTCGCTTTCCTATGCGCATATGGGTAGGAACAAGTACAGTTTAGGTTTAGATTTGCATCTTAGGGAGGCGCGTGAGGTTTTTCTTAAATTGGCAGCCAAGTCGGACGTGGTTATAGATAATCTTAGACCTGGAGTTATGGAGAGAAGGTTTGGGGTTGGTTATAGGCAGGTAAGAGAGATTAATCCCAGGATAATTTATGTGGGGCTTACGGGTTATGGTCAGTGGGGGCAGTGGGCTGAGGAGAACAGGCCGTCTTTTGACGGTGTAGGCCAGGCTTCAAGCGGTTTGGCTTCTATAACAAGGTTTCCTGGAAGATCTCCTTTGAAAAGTTTCCTTTTCATGGCTGACATCTTAGGAGCCTTAATAGGATGGGTTGCCACGTTAACTGCGCTTTATTACCGTGAAAAAACTGGGAGGGGACAGTTCATTGAGCTTTCTCAGGTTGAGAACTTAATCCGCATGCTTGATTGGACATGGCTTTGGGTTTATTTCACTGGTAAAAATAGGGAGGCAACTGGAAATTTGGACGTGGCAATAGTTCCAATGGGAGTTTTCAAAACTGCCGACGGATATGTTGCAATAGCAGCTCCAGCTCCTGAAGAGTTTAAGGGTCTCTGCACAGCCATGGGTATGCCTGAACTTGCTGAAAACCCGAAATTTGGAGATTACCTAAGCAGGGTTAGGGAGGAAAATCAAAACGAACTTTACGGAATAATAGCTGAATGGTGTAGGAAACAGCGTTCAAGCCACTTAATGGAGCTTGCTGAAAAACATGGATTTGCAGCTGAACAGGTGAGGACGGCAAAGGAAATTTACGATGACTCCCACTGGCTTGAAAGGGGATATTTATGGGACATAGATAGCTGCGAGTACGGCGTTCACAGAGACTCAACATTTCCAGTTAAGATGTCTGAAACCCCCCCTCCCCCTCCTAGGTGGGGATGCAGACCTGTAGGCTTAGACAACGAGTTTATATTAATCACCCTGCTTGGAATGAGCATGGAGGAAATAGAGAGGCTTTACGAAGTTAAGGCTTTAGGCAAATGGATTGAAATGCCTGGTAAGAGGCCTCCACCATTTCTGAGGCAGCATCCGGAAGCAGAGTATTATGCGCATAAAATTTAGAGGTGGAAGCCATGGATGAGAAGACTTTAGAGGAGAAAATTAAAGAGGTTTTAGACAGGAAGTATGATGAACGCTGGGAGGATTGGATAAGGGAAAGGGATGATCCAGCTAAGGCAGGAATGAAGCCTGAGGCCTTAGACGACGTTATGGTTCTTGACCTTAGCTATAAAAACTTTGCAGGCATATTCTGCTCTTCACTTCTAGCCGAATGGGGAGCTGAAGTTGTCAGAATTGAGCCTCCTTCAGGGGATATGGCTAGGCTCTGGACGCCCTATGGCTTTATGCATAAAGATGTGGGTTTGGCCTACCTAAACGAGGGGAGAAACAAATATCACATAACTTTAAATTTGGAGCTTCAGGAAGGACGTGAAATATTTAAAGACTTAGCTGCTAAGGCTGATGTAATCATAGAAACTTTTAAACCTGGAACCATGGACAATTGGGGGATTGGATACAGAGTTCTTAGGGATATAAATCCAGGCTTGATATATGCAGCGATAACTGGTTATGGACAGTTTGGACCTAGATCTGGAAGCAACATGCCTGACTATGATGTTACGGCTCAGGCTAACTCTGGAATCATGTCAGCATGCGGGGAACCTCTTGATCCATCTAAGCCTCCTGAAGAACAGCCCTGGGCTGCCCCCACAAAAACGGGAAATTGGATGGCTTGGTATGCCACTGGAGGATTTACAGCTGGAGCCATAATATGCGCATTAATACATAGGAGGCTTACAGGTAAGGGACAAATGCTTGACTGCTCCACAGCTGAAGCCTACCACAGGCTTGACATAGGCCATTTAATATCTCTATGGGAGGATTACGGCAAGATTCATCCGAGAACTGGAGGATTAGACTATGGTTTATGGCTCTACGGATTTTTCAACTGTAAAGATCAAACAGTTTTTCTAGGCGCCATAAGCATTGAAATGTGGTATGCCTTTGCAGATGCCATGGGAAAGCTGGATGAGTGGGGGCCATCTGTATACCAGGAGCTTTTCCAGCTTATACCATGGGATGTACAGCAGAAAATGTTTCCAGAAGTTGAAAAAGAAACTAGAAAATACACCTTCCAAGAACTTCTTAAAAAATCCTTGGAATACTCTAAAAAGGGCAGATACGCTCCGAGAACATTTGCAATAGGCCCTGTGCAAAGCCCAGCGGAAGTTTATAAAGAGGATAACTGGTGGAAAAGAGGGGTTTTCCAAAAAGTTAAGGATCCAGTATACGGAGAAGTCGTTGTAGCAAAGCAAGCCCCCCTGATGGAAGAGACGCCTCCCCGAATAAAATGGGTTTGCAGACCAGTAGGCTACGATAACCAATACATATACTCCAAACACCTTGGCTATGGCCCTAAAAAACTTAAAGAACTAAAAGAAAAAGGGGTAATTTAACACAGA
>JBBITX010000062.1:0-6863 GCA_037440545.1 Candidatus Bathyarchaeota archaeon | reverse complement strand
AACTGTCCAATGGTCATTCTTGAGGGTATTGCATGGGGGTTTATTATGACGTCTGGGACGACGCCGTCCTCTGTGAAGGGCATGTCCTCCTGCGGGACAATTAACCCTATTACGCCTTTTTGGCCGTGGCGGGAGGCAAATTTATCCCCTAGCTCAGGAATACGTTGGTCTCTAACTCTAACCTTTACAAGTTTGCTTCCCTCACCGGATTCCGTTATGAAAACAGCGTCCACTATCCCCGTTTCAGATGGTCGCATGTCAACCGATGTATCACGCATGGAGGGACCTTTAACTTCAAACTCTTTGTATTCTTCCAGGAACCTAGGCGGGCTTGTTCTGCCTATTAAAACGTCTCCTCCTGAAACTTGAGCTTCGAGGCTTATTATGCCATCGGGTTCAAGCAGCCTGTAATATTGCTCTCCTCTGAAGCCTCTAGTTCCAGGCTCAGGGATTAAAAACTTGTCTTTCAAACCTCCCATATACTGGCGGCATTCAGCCTCATAAATTCTGTAGAAAGTTGAACGTCCAAGACCTCTTTCAATAGAGGCCTTATTAAATATTAGGGCGTCTTCCATGTTGTAACCTTCAAATGATAAAACGGCCACTACACAGTTCTGTCCAGATGGACGGAGTTTATAGCCAATTGTCTCCATCAAGGCCGTTTCAACGAGAGGCATTTGAGGATAATGAAGCAGATGGGCCCTCGAATCTGAACGTAACGGGAAGTTTGTGGCGAAAATTCCAAGCGCTTGTTTAGCCATTGCCGCCTGATAAGAGTTTCGAGGCGACTGGTTATGCTCAGCATAGGGAATTGTGGAGGCGCATATTCCAAGTATAGTGTATGTGGCGATTTCAAGGTGAGTGTGTTCAGGGGTTAATTCCTCTGTTGAGAGTGCTATGTAGGCGTTTTCCTCCTCCTCTGCATCTAAATACTCAATTATGCCATTTTTCACCAGGTCCTCTAAAGTCCATTCTCCGAAAGCTATTTTCTCAAGGTGTTCAGGTTGAAGTTTTGGAACGCCGTTTTCAACTATTATCAAGGGTCTTCTAACCCTTCCCTCATCGCAGTTAACGTAGATTTCCTCCCTTTCTCCATGAGCTTTGGAGTAGTAGGCTATGTTCACCTCTGTTGAGATTTCACCTGCTCTACGCCTTTGCCTGAACTCTTCTGTCAGCCTTTCAGGAGATGAGCAGTAACCAATAATATTTCCGTCTACAAACACCTTAGCCCCTAAACGTTTAAGCGTTTCATTCGCCTCGTTAACAGGCGTTACGCCCATTGTAAACAGGGTATGCCTGATTTTGTCCGGGTTAACGCCTACAGAGATGCAGGCTGACAGGGCTAGGTTTTTAACTAAGCCGCAGTTAGATCCTTCAGGGGTCTCGTTTGGACAGAGACGTCCCCAGTGGGTTGGATGCAGGTCTCTAGCCTCAAAGTTCGGCTGGCTCCTGCTAAGAGGGGACTGCAGCCTCCTAAGATGGCTTAAAGTTGAAAGGTAGTTTGTCCTATCCAAAAGCTGTGTTACACCAACTCTTCCCCTACCCCAGTTTCCAGTTGCGAGCGCGTGTTGAAGCCTTTCAGTTATTATTCCAGGCCTTACAGCAGCTGAAACATTTATTAACGGGCCTTTAACACCCATCCTTTCAAGTTGATATTTTATGTCTCTGACGAGGTTTCTGAAGGCTACTCTGAAGAGGTCTGCTAGAAGGGGGCCTGCAAGCCTTAATCGCTTATTTTTGAAGTGGTCCTTGTCATCTTGCATTCTCCTTCCAAGTTTCAGTTCGATAACACGACAGGCCATCTCGCCTAGGAATATGGCTTTATCCCTTCTGTTTTTACTTGTTCTGCCTAAATGTGGAAGGAAGTTTTTGTCGATGGCTGCCTCAGCCTTTTGTATTCGGTATTCTTCAACTTGTCCGTGGGCTACACGGTTTCCTATGTAGATTATGGCTTCCTTAACCGTGTCCACACCTATAGCCTTCTCAAAGGAAGGTTCAAGTTGGCTTTGAATTTCCTCATCTACGGAGACCGCCTCAGCTATTTCCCTGTCAGATTCTAGGCCTAGAGCACGCATTAATATCACGAAGGGAATTTCAGAGGGTACTCCTGGCATTGAAACATATATTACCCCGTCAGACTTCATTTTCATCTCTATTCTAGCTCTGAAACCAACGGTTGTGGAGAACAACTTTGCCTGATAAATCGGTGTTGCGCCTTTATCATCTACATCAACTATTATTCTGTTTGGGGCTAAATCTTCCATGGCGACAATTACACGTTCAGAACCGTTAACAATGAAGTAGCCTCCAGGATCATCTGGGTCTTCTCCACAGGCTATAAGCTCCTCTTTAGAAAGCTGGGATAAAAAGCAGAGCTTAGACTTCAACATTACAGGTATATTCCCAATGTATACCAACTCAGTGTCCTGTTCCCTTCCATCAACAATAGGAGTCATTTCGAGGGCTACCGGAGCAGAATAAGTGAGGTTGCGAAGCCTGGCTTCTATGGGGTAGATCTCATGTTTTGTTCCATCAACCTCCGTAACATATGGACCGCTTATCCTCGTCTGAGGGTCAATTATCCATACTTGTCCAAGTTTCACGGTGTATGGATATTCCGGAACTTCTATTGGAATTTCCCCTACCTCGTCGATAACCTCTTGCAGGCCGTGGTCTATGAACTCGTTATAGGAGTCTAAGTGTTGTCGCACCAAGCCTTTCTCTCGGAAAAAAGCCGATAAAAGCATATTTGTATTCCTTTTTAATGTTTCAACCAACCTTATCATACCTCACAATTGTTTAAGGAAATGAATATGCCGACTTCCTTTTTCAAACTTTAATTTTCCTCCCTATACTGGATCATCCACGTTAAAAAGTCTCCAATATTTATAAGGGCTAAACACCTAGAACAACAAGCCTTACTAATAAACTTTTCTAATAAAACGCGGCTTAACCTACCATTTTCCTTTTAGGTGAGAAAGCCTGAACTAGGGCTGATGAAAAAAGCAAAGCCTCTACAAGCCTATAAGGTTGAAAGAGCCTCTAGTTCATTGAATAAAAGCTTTAAATGTTGCATTTAACCAGATTGACGCTGTATAAGCACTCGTTGCATGTATAAATGTTGCCGTAACAGTCCAGCTCGTTGGTTTTAGTGTAATAGCATCCCAGAGAGGAATATGGGCAATCTCCACACCAAGGAATATTCCTAGCCATATTTTCCCTAACAAGTCGGAAATTGACGTAGTCCGCTTTCCTCCAAACGTCTTCAACTTTCTGCCTTGTTAAATCTCCAAAGATTAATTCGTGAACTTCTTTCAAATGCGCATTGACATGCATAGAATGGGAATACATATACTCTGTGCATGGAACAGCCAGGCCGTCACACCTTACGACCATAGTGCTTCGCTCGATGTAGGGGCATTTTCTCTCCTTTGCGTCTGGATATAAATTTGGGAGCCTCAAATCCACTTTAAGTTTATCCGCGATTTTCAAGATTTGTCGGAAGGTTTCTTCTAATTCATTGATTTTCTCAATTTTTCCCCTAGAACTGAAAAGTAATGGAAGGTTAATCCAGCATCCCTTTTCCTCTGCACTCCTCCAGAATTCTTCAATTTTCCATGAATAATTTGAATTTCGACGTAACCCGTATGCTTTTCCGAAAATTTCTTTTGAAGCCTCCTTTACTAGGCTCCATCCATAATTAAGTGAGGGTTTTATTATTTCAAAGGAATGCCTACTCAGAGTTATGTATAACGTTTTGTCATAAACTTCTTGGGTATAGGGGATGACGTGGGAAAAGATTATATAATCTACGTCTTGCTCTGCTGCGTATTCCACTAGAAATGGAAAATCATTAAAGTTCTCCGTTGTTATGACAGCTTCGATGCCTAGTTTAAGATCTCTTCTTCCACGATGTTTAATTTGGGATAAATGGCGAAAATTCTCAAGTATAATTGCGGGTTCTGATCCTTCCCTAATGCCTTTTAATTTATCCTTCTCAACAGTGTCTATTGAAAAGCAAATTGAGTCTACCCCTATCCCTTTCACAATTTTGTCAGCTAGTTTTGGTGTTAACAACGAGCCGTTGGTGCTTATTGTTATCTGCGCTTCTCTAGGAAGATGATCCCTTGAAATTTTAAGCATTTCTAGGCTGTTGGAGTTTGTGAAGGGTTCTCCTAGACCGCAGAGTATAAGCCTGCTCAATCTTGGAAAAGCTGTTTCAGCAATGGCTTTGTAAAGGTTAAGGCTCATGTCGCAGGGGTTAGCCTTCCAAACGCGCCTCATGCAGATTAGACAGTTGAAATTGCATTTGTTCGTAACCTCAATCTGTAAGGCTTCAGGAAAATCTTTATCCATAAAATGACTCTTCTAAATTTATCCCCCAGCCACTGGCGGAAAGACAGCTACAACATCGCCTTCTTTTAAGGTAACTTCGCCTATTATGTCCTTTATGTTCCTTCCATTAACGATAAAGATTATTTCACTCTTCAGCTTTCGGGTTTCCTTTTCTATTGCCTCATCTAGGAATTCTCGGCCGAGAATGCTTGAGGCTTTTTCGACTAAATCTTGAAGGGTTCCGTCGCATTCAACTGTCAGCTCTCTAACTTTGTATTTTCTTCGCAGAGTGGCGTAGAGCAGCATTTTAACTTTTGCCATCAATTATTCGCCAACAAAAAAGGGGGAATGGGTAGGATTCTTCTGCTAAAGTTCTATTTCAAGCTGCTTCAACTTTTCCTCTGTCGGAACCCCGTTTATCCATCCTCTGAGTTTGTAGTATTCCTCTTTCATCTTTTCGAGTTCGGCTACTTGTCCTTTTGCTGGTCCTTCAGGCATTGGTTCGGCGAGGAGGCGTTTTGGCAGGGTGTCATCTTTGCCGTCGAAGCCGTATTTGTTGAGGATTACCCTTTCAAGATTGTATATTCTTTCTCCGATTTTTAGGATTTCATCTTCTGTCATGCCCCATCCTGTTACGGCTGACAAAAGCTGAGCGTAGTCTCCAGCTCCAAGAGCGAAGGTTGTGAAAAGACAGTTGACGGTAGAGTTGACGACGCATGTGAAATCCTGGAATATTTTAACCCACTTAGCTTTCCCCTCAGGTTTTAGAGGATCTATTTTTTCAGGAATTCCTATGACTTCTGGAGACACCGTGTAGCCTGTTACGTGGCATCCTCCCCTATTCGCCGTGGCGTAGTTCAGCCCTATGCCCTTAATGGCTCGGGGATCGTATGCAGGCATTTCAAGCCCTTTAACGCTCATTGAAAGCTCAGGGTGTCCGTAGAAATCGCAAAGCCTTTTTGAACCTAGCGCCAGGTACTTGCCGAATCCTGATTTATGGGCTGTGCGCCATACAGCTTCAACCAGCGCTGCTGAATTTCCGAAGCGGAGGTCTAAGCCTTGAAGGTCTTCTCGAGGTATATATCCCCTCTCATTGAGTTCCATGGCGGCTGCAATAGTTGAGCCTGTGCTTATGGGGTCTAGTCCAAACTCGTCGCAGTAGTGGTTAGCCTTAACGACGGCATCTAAATCCTTAACTGCAGTGCTGCTTCCAAGAGCCCAAACTGACTCGTACTCAGGTCCTTCCGAACCAAGAACCTGGAAGGCTCCTGACTTAACGCTTGTAACTCTTCCACAACCAATCGGACAACCCCAACATGACCTCCTGTTAACCAGGTAGGTTTCGGCGAGGGTTTCCCCGCTTATTTTCTCAGCGTCAGGGTTCACGCCTGTCTGCCAGTTCTTGTACGGCAGTCCTCCAACAGCATTAACTACATTAACGAGTATGGCTGTGCCGTATGTTGGCAGCCCCTGCCCAGTGACTGCATTCTTCCTCATTGCGTCAAGGCATCTTTTTGAAACTTCGCTGAAAGCTTCAGGGTTAGCAACTGGAACCTTTTGTTCTCCAGAAACAACTATGGCCTTAAGCTTCTTAGAGCCCATCACTGCGCCGAGACCTGTCCTTCCGGCAGCCCTGTGCTCGTCGTTAACTATGCAGGCCATGTTGACAAGGTTTTCTCCAGCTGGCCCTATACATGCAACGCTTGTGTTTCTCCCTCCAACCTTCCTCTTTAAAATCCTACAAGTGTCGAAAACGTTTTTACCCCAAACCGGCCCAGCATCAGCAAGTTCAGCCTCCCCGTTAATTATTGACAGGTAGACTGGTTTTTCTGAAATACCCTCAACAACAACCATGTCGAAACCTGAGAACTTAAGGAAGGATCCCCACTCTCCCCCTGAATTTGCACTCCCAATAGAACCCGTTAAAGGAGATTTTAGAGACATAACATGATATCTTCCAGAAGACGGGAACCCTGGCACCCCAGTTCCTGGGCCTGTTGAAAAGATTAAAACGTTCTCAGGGCCTAACGGGTCGATATCAGCTGGACTTATTCCTTCAATCTCATACTCCTTCAAGTACTGGTAGAGGAGATATACTGAATACCCCTTCCCTCCAAGGTATTTTTTCGCCGTATCCATAGATGTAGGCTTCACCTTTAAGGTTCCAGTGGATAAGTCGACTGTTAGAATTTTACCCATAAACCCATTTGACAAACAATCTCCCCCATTTTTCACTGAAAGATTTCAATAATAATTAATAGGATAATCTGTAAATATTTTTCTCCTATTTTCCGCAAAGGCAACTATGCTGTTTACCAGCACAGCCTAGGAAATAATTAATAAGAAAAAGCTGAAAACTTGATATCTGGCGGCTGTAGCCAAGCCAGGTCAAAACGTTATAGAATCACCGGCTTGTTAGAGACGTTTTAGGTGTTGAACCAATAAAGCCACGTAAATGCAAAGCAGGAAAAGCATTATGATTAGGAGTGGGCAAAGGCAAGCCTTAGACTTTTTTAGGGTTTATGGTT
>JBBITX010000061.1:0-6936 GCA_037440545.1 Candidatus Bathyarchaeota archaeon | reverse complement strand
GTAGCGGTTTTATAGCGTTAACAGCTGTGTCCTCTGAAACCACGGGTAAAGGAGGGTCCATAATATTTCTAACGCTCTCTTTTGCAATGTTTGAGCCTAAGTTCCTTATTATACCCTCTTCTGTTATTGTTCCAACAACTTTATTTCCGTCGATGACAGGCATCTGGGAAATGGCGTTTCTAACCATAACTTCGCTCACCTTCATTACGCTGTCTTCAGGCTTTGCGAAAAGCACCCCCCTGCTCATTATGTCTTTACATTTCTTTTCTTTGCTATCAGTTAAAACCTGTAAAATTTTGTTCACTGTTGAGAGTCTAGGGTCAACTTTCCCCTGCTCTATTTTAGCTATATGGGCTTGTGAAATTCCTACAAGTTCAGCTAGTTTTTTCTGGCTTAATTTTGCATCTGTTCTTAACTTTCTAAGCATAGAGCCTGTGACAGCCATATAACCACCAGTTATCATGTAATATAAAACTGATGCAGTAAAATATATATGTGATTTCACGCATAAACTGAGAAACTTAACGATTAGAGGGAAAGATTTGCGGAATATAATTGTTGAAAAACTTAAACAGACCCCCCTGGAGCAGCAAAGGCTGGAAATTGTTGAAAGGAAAGGTCTAGGCCATCCGGATTACATATGCGACGCAGTTATGGAACAAATCTCTCAGCGGTTAAGCAAAGAGTATCTGGAGCGGACTGGCAGTATACTACACCATAATGTGGACAAGTCCTTACTTGTCGCTGGGCAATCAGAGTTTAGGTTCGGAGGGGGCTACGTTAAGCAGCCCATGCTTTTCGTGTTTGGCGATAGGGCAACATCAAAGTTTGATGATTTAAAAATAGATGTGGATGAAATAGCTGTAAACGTTGCAAAGGAATGGTTTAAAAAGAGCATGCGCTTTGTCGATCCAGATAAACACGTGAAGTACCAGGTGGAGTTAAAGCCCGGATCCGCTGGGCTTGTAGACATTTTCAAGCGTAAGGGAAAAGTTTTAGGTGCCAATGACACTTCCGCAGCCGTAGGCTATGCTCCCATGACTAAAACCGAAAAAATAGTTTTAAAAACCGAGCATTTCCTAAATTCTAAGGAGTTTAAACAGCGTTTCCCAGAGTCTGGAGAAGATATAAAAGTTATGGGGTTAAGGAATAACAACAACCTTAACTTAACAATTTCAATGGCTTTTGTTGATCGATACATAAAAAGTGAAGAAGATTACTTTGAGAAAAAGGGGAAAATCCTCGAGGAAATTCGAAAGTTTGTATATTCAAACTCAGATTTTGAAAACATAAACGTGCAACTAAACACCTTGGACGTGCGTGGAAGAGGTTTAGACGGAATATATCTGACAGTTTTAGGAACAAGTGCCGACAGCGGAGACTCAGGCCAGGTTGGAAGGGGAAATCGTGTTAATGGTTTAATATCCCTGAACAGGCCTTTCTGCTCTGAGGCAGCTGCCGGTAAAAACCCAGTAAGCCATGTGGGTAAAATATACAATGTTTTAACCTTCAAGGTTGCCCAACACGTTTACGAGGAAGTACAAGAGCTTGAAGAGGTATACATTTGGCTTCTAAGCGAAATTGGGCGTCCAATAGACCAGCCTGCTGTTGCAGCAGCCCAAGTGGTGGTGAAAGAGGACGGCTCTCTAGACAGGGTTAAACACAACATAGCTTCAGTTTTAGAATATGAACTGGAGAACATAGATAAGTTCTGCATGGATTTGGCAATGGGCAAAATTTCCATATGCTAATCATTTCTCCTTTCATTTTAAATGTATAAAACGCTTAAATTTCTAAAGATATAACTAGATGCAGGGCTGTGGGAGAAAATGGAGAACAGCGATAAGCTACCCATATCTGAATTCTATAAAGTTGTTGATTATATTACTCTTTTTAAAAATGAAAGATGGTGGGAAGCCATTGTTGTTTTTGAGTCTTTTGGAAGACGGTCCATAGGCTTATATCTTTGGCAAAAACGCAGCGGAGTATGGAAGAGGAAGCACAAGTTTAACATAAGAAATTTAGAAGAATGGAACAAGATAAAAAATGCAGTAGAAAAACTCGCCCCAAAACTTACATTAAGGTGACCTCACCGCATCATTTCTCGTATGTTGGTTGATGGTTGAAGGCTCTATAATTTGATGTTTTGGTAATAAAATGTTTTATTAATTTATATTAGCATTTTAACTATGAGAAGCATGTCCCGAGGGCTTAAAAAGCTTTTAGAGGAACTAGCATATGGGAGGGCTCCAGGGCCAGCTCCAACGTTTTCAGCTCTGCATATTTTGAGGGTAATAGAACTTGTGGCGGAAAAGCCTGTGGGAAGAAACAGGCTTGCTGAGGAATTAAAAGTTGGAACGGGTGCTATACGCACGATAATAGGCAGATTAGTAAAGGCTGGGCTGTTAACAACTTCAAAGGCTGGGTGTGGGTTGACAAGTCGTGGATTAGAACTTTGGAGAGATTATAGCAGATTTTTTGGCGGCAAATCGAGAATGGAAAAATGTTGCTTAATGTATGAACGTTGCATATTTGCAATTTTGATTAAAAACTGTGGGCACAAAGTTAAAAATGGCATTGAGCAACGTGATGCAGCTGTTAAAGTTGGGGCGAAAAGTGTTACAACAATTACTTATAAAAATGGACGTTTTATAATACCTTCAGTAAGCGATGATGTGGCAAGGGATTTTCCAAACGTAATGCAACAGTTAGTCACCCTTTTTCATCCAGAAGAGAACGATGTTATAATAATTGGAGGCGCTGAAAGTTCAGATCTAGCTGAGTATGGAGCCATAGCCGCTGCGTGGACTCTTCTAAACGACTGCTAGGTTAATATGTGTATTTATCTCCTCCTGCGAGTATACGCTCCAGGGCCATGTTGAAGTTAACCATGCCCTCGTTTGTTTTTGCGGATACTGGCAATAATAGGAATCTTAGGCCTAGCTGGTAAATTGCTTTCATCATGTTTCTGCTTAATATTCGCCTTGTACCTTCAAGCTTTTGTTCTATGGCGTATTCCAAAGCTTTCGGGTTGGCAGACCAGTCCACAATTTTGTTAACATCCTCCTGAGAAAGTAGGTCGCATTTCGAAAGTACGTGGAGTTGAGGAATTAAGAAACGGTTGTAAACAGCCGCTGATAGAAACAAATTTGAAACATAGTTAAGGGGGTTTAAAGAGAAAACCGCATCAAACAAGTATACAATTACTTTTGGCTCTCTTGTAAGTTCATGCGCTATGTAGGGGCCGCTTGCCCTGAAAGCAAACAACTCCATCTGCCCTGGGGTGTCAACTAAAACAATATCCGACTTCAAATCTTCAATTTCCCTTGAAACTTTTTCCAACTCTTCAGCAAGCATGTCAGCAGCCATTATCAGTGCTCCGTTAGGCCCTAAGCCATACTCATCCATAATCTTATCTACGCTCACATAGTCGCGGGCGTCAACGTCAGGAGAATAGGGGAGCGTTAAGGCTCCAGGGTCAAGATTCACCACAGCAACATCTTGCTTCGACATTTTTAGCCACTCGCTAAATGCAGCAGTAAGCATAGACTTGCCGGAGCCAGCAGTTCCAATAATAAATACAATGAACATTTTGACATCTCCTTAAGAGATAACTCAATTAAAAACAACATTTTATCGGTAAAAGCTTTCTGTTAGATATTCCTTGAACTCGTATTTTCTTGCTGATAAAATCGCCCTTAAAAGGTCAAATAAGCTGTAGAGCCTCTCACATGTTTCAAAGATCTTTGAGCCAGGGAGGCATACGAGGGCCATAAATTTTATATTTTCTAACAATTTACATGACGGATCTCATAAGAGCTGAAATAGATTTTAGGGTTGCATCAGAAACCCGGATTTTCAATCATCATACTCAGTGTCTAGCCTCTCCCTCATCGCAACCAACTTAAACTATCGTTTGATTTGGATAAATTTTTCGTTCATACGGGTTTAACCTTAACTTTCCCGCCTTTATCCTTTATCAACCTGGATAATTGGACTATTGCTTTGCCGAGTCTATCCTTAGCCTCTTTTGAGCTTTTAGCCTTTGTTGATAGGTGAATTTCAATGTGGGGGTGTTTTTCTTCGCCTCTAGGGTGGGATTTTATATATACATATGGGTTTTCTTTCATTGCTACTTCTATTAATGGTGCTAAAGAGGACTCGAAAACTCCGTCTGCATATATGCTAGTTTCGTAGAAGGAGGCGTCTCCAGCCTCATTCCTTATGATGGAAGCTAAAGACTTGTCAAATATGGCTTCCATTTCTGATGGAACACCTGGCAACGCAACTAAATATGTTTCATTAATTTTTATTAGCACTCCTGGCGCTGTGCCTGCAGGGTTTGGCAACGGTTCAGCTCCCTCTGGAAGTTTGGCCATTTTAACTCTATGAGGAGTCATTTCAGAAGCATTTATTTTTCCATATTTGGCAAGAGCTTCATATTTTTCCTTCACCATTTTTAAGGCTTTCTCGTTAACTTCCAACTTTCGGTTTAGGGCTTTAGCCACTCCCTCCAAAGTTTTATCATCGAATGTTGGTCCAAGACCTCCTGTTGTTATTATGAATAGTGGTTTTCTCTTCAAGGAATCTTTTAAAGCGTCTGCAATTTCTTGGACGTCATCGCCGATGGTAATTATTCTTTTAACGTTCACTCCAAGGGTTGTTGCACGCCTTGCAAGCCAATGAGCGTTAGTGTTCAACGTTTTGCCCATCAAGAGCTCGTTGCCCACACATATTATTTCCATATCAACACCCATGTCACAACACCTGCGCGCACTATCTGCCCCTATCTTTCTCCTGCTAAACCCAATAATATAGAGTTCTTCCATAAATCTCCTCTTTTCTGTAGCAAAGCCCATAAATTCGGCTTTATAGTTTTGGCTGCCTTTCAAAAGAGGATTGAATAGGCATTATTAATACTGTTTAGCAGGCCAAAATCATGTTGAAATAGTTTATTAACAGCTAATATTTGCCTTATTTAAGGCTTGAGTTCATCATTCACTATCACGGTGCAGATGCTTTTTGGGCTAGTTCTTTAAGTACTTTTTCAAACTCCTTGATGTATCTCTCCTTATTTTTGTAGGAAGGTAACTCTCTTTCCATCGTTTTTAGATTGTGCGTAATTATGGGCAACCAGTGATATGGGATTGAAATGAGCACTGAACCTTCGGGGAAGAGGCGCCTAGCCCTCATGCCGTGAACCATTTCCGGAATTAAGAAGTTAACCTTTCCCGTTTTAAACGGATAGATATAGATCCAGGCGCATCCCATTACTGGAGTGGTCTTAGAGACGTATAACTTTCCAGTGGAATATGCCATCGCTCTCATTACAACTTCAGATTGAGCGGTGGTAGCCGTGATTATTAGAACGTCAGGGTCGAAGGTTATGTCATTCAGCTTAGAGAAAGCAACATAGTTAACAACGTTTCTCTCGAACTTTGGGACATGCTGATAGAAAATATAATTAGCCCGAGGTTCCTGAAATATCCCTAATCTTGGACCAATCTGTCCGCTCTCCGCAAAGGAAGCCATTTCCTCCATACCAAGCAAAAACTTCCCCACGCAAGTTTCATGGTTTTCCCTTGAAAAATAAAATGGCTCATCTGAATTCTGAGCTTCTACCAATAACTCGCAAAAAGAAAGCCTTTTATCCTTAGATAAATTCCTCATCTTTTCAGGTTTGAAAAACAGAAACTTAACACCCACAGGCGATCTTGCAAAATTAAGTTCATTGAATATGGCTAAATCAACATTTGAGGATTTCATTTTCCATCAAAACCATTATGGCCGAAGCAGTTTATATTTTTTCACACATGCGCTTCGGCTGAAAGTCTCGCATGGCTATCTTGCTAACAACAACTTTATGAACATGAAATACAAAATATATTAGAATACAAGTGAATTACATGACTTGCTATTTCAGGCATCTTCAGCAGATTTTCCTAAAAGCAGGAATAGAAGTTACAAAAGAGAATAAACGGAAAATTGACAAAATAATTCATGACTTAGTGAAAGTCAACTACAAAAATTGTCCCGCTACATGGAAAGAAGTCAAAAAGAGTATAGCTGAAGACGAAGAGAACTTTGTCACAAAACTGAGGGATGCATGGAAGAAACAGCTGTAGCAACATTCATGTGCCTATGGTTTCGACTTTGAGAGTGCAACACCAATTTTCTGACTATTTGAACACAATGTACTCTGTTCAAAGGTGTTAAATGGATGCTTGTGCGGCAAACCTTTATATGGAGCTTTCAGGGGTTATACTGGATCGTGCAAAAGCTACTTTTGCACAGTATAACCTAAAAGGAGTTGAAAAAGTAAATGTCAAGTAAAGGAATGAACAAGGCGGTATGTTCTGACTGTGGAGCGGAATGCGAAGTTCCTTTCGTTCCCGACCCGAGTAGACCAGTTTACTGCCGAGAGTGCTGGATGAAAAGAAGAAATCAAAGGCGAAGGTATTAGTTTACATTAACCCCCTTTAATTTAACAATTCTTGCACGTTGTTGAACCGTAAATACCCGTCAACGCTTTTGCAGCTCTGCCAGCTCCAGAGTTACTTTTGGCTGGTTTTAAGGACGGCCTCAAAAGCCTTTTTATCCATTTTCCTTGTTTTTGTTTTTCTTCATAAGGTGTCTCTTAAAACAATTTGAGAAATTTTTAGCTAATTTTTCAGCCTCTTCTCCTGGCTATAGTTCGCGAAATATTTTTGAACGCAAGCTAAAATGATAGGAGCCTGAAAATGGAAGTAATCTGCGATTAATTAAACCCAGGGTCCATGACGTTAACGAACATTAGGTTGTAAAGGCGGTCATTGGCGCGTCGCACCCTTGGATGAAGTTCCAAAAATTTTGGTAACAAGCCCATGAAGCTTGAAATATGCGTTGATATTAACAGGCAACCTTTTAAAAAATTTGAAGAGTTCCACTTTGAAGAAG
>JBBITX010000060.1:0-7033 GCA_037440545.1 Candidatus Bathyarchaeota archaeon | reverse complement strand
AACGGATATAGCAACATCCCTGACCTTTTCTACAAAAATGTTTTCTGGAGCCTTAATTTTCAATTTCCCTCCCTCAATTGCCGTTTTAAGTCTTACCCAAGCCAAAGAATTTCTCCCGATTTCATCTTTAACTTTGGGAACGGTATACTGTTCTTCGAATATGGAGGAAGGATCGAGTCCCGCCACAAAGGCTGAGGTATCTAAAATTAAAACCTTGCATGGTTTAGACGTTAGAATTTTCCTCCAATTCCTCGGAATAAAAGCCTTCCTCTTAGGCGGTTGTAGAAGTTTTCTGCGAATCTTATAAAGGATGTCTCGTACTTTGAGCGTGTAACGGTTAGGGTTGGCAGTTTATCCTCGATAAACTGCCTGTAAGCTCCATCGACAACTACTAGTATTCTTTTAGGCCTAAAAACTTCAACTTTGATTTTTGAATTAGACGGAAAGACTATTGAGCGTAAAACACTTAATGAGCATACAGGGGTAAGGACGAAAGCGTCCAAGAGAGGGTCAAGAACAGGACCGCCGGCTGAAAGCGAGTAGCCCGTCGACCCTGTTGGAGTGGCTATCATAAGCCCATCTGCTTGACAGTCAAAAATTCTCTCATCATTCTTTGAGACTCTCCCATAAAGCAGCTTAACAGGCTCATCTGAGACTATTAAAACTTCATTTAAAGCATCTGGAAACTTTGCATTAGCAGCAGATATTGACAACTTTGCACACTTCTCTAACAAGTATTCTCCTCTCATACACTTTTCAAAAGCCTCAAAAACCTGCTCAGGCGTGACTTCTGTAAGAAAGCCTCGAACACCCATATTTACGGCAAGTATTGGGGGCTCAGGCTTCGGGATGGCCACACATGTCCTTAAAATTGTTCCGTCCCCTCCTATTGTAACAATTAAGTCTGTTTTTAAATCTTTTAAATGGAGAAACCTCTTCCATTTCTTAACTTTTCCCTTAAGTGTTTCCTCTACATAAACTTCCAGTCCCTTCTTGTCTAGGTATTCCGCTAAGTTCTCGGCAAGTTTGATAGCTCCTCTTTTATCGAAGCGTGCAACTATGCTAACACTTTTGAACAAATTTTCCCCTTCAAATAGGCAATTGTCCACCTCAAATTATATATGGATGTTGGTTAAATTGCTTTGTTGGTATAAGTGTGTTGGTGGTGAAGTGAGCAAACCAGTAGATGTGGGTAGTCTAAGAGAGGGCGGATACTTAATAGTCGATGGGGAACCGTGCAAAATTGTTGAAATAACAAAATCTAAGCCTGGAAAACACGGTTCAGCCAAAGCCAGAATCGTTGCAATAGGAATTTTCGACGGCGTAAAGAGAAGCATAGTTAAACCTGTAGACGCGACAGCTGAGGTTCCAATAATTGAGAAAAGAAGCGGGCAGATTTACGCTTTGACTCCGTCAACTGTTCAAATTATGGACTTAGAAACATACGAATATTTAGATTCACCATTCCCTGAAGATGAAGACTTGAAGGCGAAACTTACTCCAGGTGTTGAAATAGAGTACTGGAGAATAATGGGTAAGGTTAAAATTGTCAGAACTAAATGACCTTATTATGTAGTGCTTGAAAAGTAAATAACTATCACTGTTATTAGCCATGGGAATTATGTTTATTTGGCTTTTTGCGTAAATATTCTTTGAGCCGATGAAGTAAGAAGAGCCGTCTGATTTGTGATGACTTTAAAGGAGAGCGGAGGCTCACTCTATTGGAATTTCATATTCATGTTTTCTAGGTAATCGAATTTCAAGTATTCCTCTTTTGAAGCGGATTTCCATGCGGTCCATGAAAACTGGAACTGGAATACGTGTTTGACACTGAAATCCATGAAATTCCCCTCTATGATGGGTTAATCCAAGGTCATAAAAGCTTACTTTCCTTCTCATTTTAGCCGAAACTTCAATCATATTTTTGCCAATAGGCTTTACCTGTATAGTATTTTCCTCTGCGTATGGAAGATCCACTGTGACTATAACTTCGTCAGCTGTTACATTTACTTCTCGCAGAGGCTCCATTGTATTTGTTCTACAGTTCCAGCTTGGCCTTTCCGCAACACTTTCTCTAACCTCCTTAGCCCACTCCTCAAAGGCTTCAAAGTACTCATCTATTAGGTCAAAAATTGAACGCCTTCTCCTTGTTGACACTCCATCACCCTCTCATGAGATATATAACGGGATATCGTATTCTTGTGTCTTCCCCATTCTTGCCAGTTCGTGTTGTGTTCTTTTCATCATATCCCTTGCTTTTAGTCGGATTTCTTCGCCCTTTTCCAAAAGTTTCGATAAATCCACTTTGACTCCTGTTATGCTTGCCAACTCCTCTAAAGTTTTAGCTGCAGCCTCTGGGTCAGGATAGTTGAAGAAGCATTGTGCTAGCAGGGTAATGGCAGGCATCCCTATGCTGGCGCAGTACTGAAGCATAATAGCTTGAGGACCTACCAAATAGCCTTCTCGAAGTACCTCTAACCCCTTATCCTCAACTACTTTCAACATTTCCGAGTTTGAGGCTGCTGCGAAAACTTTCAAGTCGTCCAGGTCTTGCCTATCTGGAGCTGGCATCCCGCCAATCGAAATCATCATCTTAACCTGTTTTTTAACGCCCCAATCAATAAGAGTGTGCATTAGCGGGTATATCAAATCTTCCCGTAGGGCTGTTTCTGAAACTGCTAATAGTACACAATTATCACCGAAGATTCTTACTGGAGAGTGGGGAAGACCCTCATGTAAAACAACAAGTGGAGGTAGCAGCCTTGAATCTACATAGGCAACTTCGGCTAGTTTCAACTCCTGGATCAGGTGAGACGCCGCTATAACGCCCACAAGTCCCACGTCTGGAAATCCGAATATCATGAAGGCATCCTTTGGAATCTCTTTTTTCTCTACAACCCTAATGTTTTCCAAGCTTAACCCTTCCATGAATGTCACTGTTAAAATGTAAAAACCTTACGGAAAGCCGTTGCTTTTTAGCTACTTTTCCCCATAAAATCCTCAATTCTGCAGATGATTTTCTCAATTTTGAAATGGGCTTTCATTTCTCGATTCCAGTCCTCAGGGAGTCTTCGTTTAAAAAACCTTCCAGCAGCCCGTCTATCCATGATAATAATTACCCCTCTATCTTCTGGACTGCGGAGAAGTCTTCCAGCAGATTGGGCAAGAGCGTTTAAGCATGGGATGTCATTTGCGTATTCAAGGGCTTTCGTTTTGAACTTTTCCTTAAAATACCGGTATAGGGCTAATTGAAGTTCTGTCTTCTTCGGAAATGGTAGCCCCACAATAATTACTGCTGAAAGCATACCTCGGCCTTCTTCAGTCATGTCAACTCCCTCGCTGATTTTTCCCCTTGCAACCCCTAGTATCAAGCATTCATTATTGTTCTTAAGAAATGCCAGAACATCTGAAATTTTTGTGCCTTTTCCTTCAACGAGAAATGGTGGCTTCGGATTGATTGTCTTAATCACCTCATCCATCACCTCGTATGAGGGGAAGTAAACCGCGACTCTGCCCTTAACCTTCTCGATTATTTGGTTAAGATGGGCAGCGATACGTTTCCACTGAATTATGCCACGTTTTTCAAATTTTGTTGTAACAGACATGTCAACTGCAATCATCCTGTTTTCAGGTGGAAATGGGCTAGGCAACTCCAGGCCTCGGCATCTACGTCTTTCGAGCCCTAAAACATCTATATAGTAATCTTGGTTCCATAAAGTGCCTGACATTAATATTGCCGAACGTAACTCGTTTATGACGTTTGAAGCCAAGGCGGGGTCAAGGCACCTAATTCCTAGCTTTACACTCTTCTTTCTATCTCTGCCAACCTCTACCTTTACGTATCTAACGTAGCTTGAACCAGTTAAGTTAAGGCAGTTTAAGATGAAGTCTGCACAGCGAGACAGATAAGAAACAGGGCTTTTGCCGGCTTCAATCTTTTTATGCCTTACTATTTCGCCTTTCTCTGCAAGCTCTTGTATGATTTCAAAAAGTTTATCCTTGTTTACCATAAGCCTATTAGCCAAGGCTTGAAGAAGCTCATCCAAGCTGATAATGTGCTCAGCATTCATCCCGTAACTCTTGTAAACTCTTTTTCCAAAGTCAACTAGGACGCTGTAAAAAGCTTCTAAGAAACCAAAAGGGTCAAGCTCAAAGGTTTCAGCTTCTTTTTCAGCCCTCCTTATGGATCTTAATGAAATTTCATCTGAGAAAATGCCAGCTGAATAATAGGGTAAACTGTGAGCTTCATCAAAGACACAATTAATTTCTTTCATTTTGATCCCAGCCTTTCTCAGAACAGACCCTCTAATAGCATCCACTAAAAGGTAATTGTAGTTCCCTATCACAATGTCAGCATATTTCGAAAGAATTTTCGTAACTTCGTAGGGGCATAATCCTTCCTTGCAGCATATTTCGTAAACTTCCTCTGGCATGATGGGTCCAATAGCTTTAATCTTGTTAAGGATAGTGCGGGCACGCAGGCTAGGCTTCCAACAGTCATAAGTTCCATCGTAATACAGGCAGGTTTTTCCAAAAATCCCTTTCTTCAATCCCTTACAGTAATAGAGGAAATCTCTATAGCTTATATCCCTAAGCCTAGGGTCTTCAAAGGCATGGGGACACATTTCTTTTTTGCTTTTGAAAATAGAGGCAACAAAGCTTACACTACAATGATCCTTAATGTTTTTAAGTTCCCTCGAATAGATTTCCAGCTGATTTTTCGTTCTTGTTAAAATCAGAAGCCTTCCAAGGGAGGGGTTTACCTCTCTAGCTGCAAAGAATGCTGTTAAAACCGAAATGGACTTACCAGTGCCACAAGGAGAAGACATAAGCCCTATTTTTCCCTCTGAAATAATTTTGTAGGCAAAATCTATGGCCTTAAGTTGGAATGGGCGGAAATCTGAGTATGGAAAGAACTTTTTGATTAAACCATCGAAGTGTCTTACAGATCCTTCCAATCCTTCTGGTATGCTTTTATATTTCAGCATATGCGGTGTTCTGCTGTTATCACAATTGTTTTTTATTTGCTCGTTAGCCGCATATGTTTCTTCCCATTTTCGGCAGATGCTATCTTTTTCCATAGGTGAACATTCACTGCTTTAGAATTAGCTTTAGCAGTAAAAGAAGTTTACTTTACAACTGCACATTGTAAGCTTAGATTTAAGTTTGAGCAACCTTAATTCAATTTGATGCACATTGTCAAAAGAAGTGTTTAAACCAAAAGTTTACGTTGATGTTCGCGAATCCATAGATGTAAAAGATTTACTTAGGGAGTTCGGCTGCGAAGTTATCGAGAGGGCTTTAGCACCCGCGGACTATGTGATCTCCGAGAATTATGCTATTGAAAGGAAGGAGCTTCACGATTTTTTCCGCTCAGTTTTCGACGGCAGATTATTTGAGCAGGCGGAAAGACTTTCCAAAACCTATGAGAATTCATGCATTATAGTTGAGGGCGATGTGACAGCTGCCATGAAGGGCATGGGCAATCCACAGGCATTTTTGGGAGCTTTAGCGAAAATTATAGCGGAACACAATATCTCAATATTATTTACTCCTGACGAGGTAAGCACAGCCCTTTTTCTAAAGGCATTAGCAAAGAAACTTCAAGAAGGGAAGAAGCAAAAAGTCTCTATAAAACATAAGCCAAAAACATACACGCTAAAGCAGAGGCAACTTCTGGCTGTTCAAAGCCTTCCCAAAATAGGTCCGGAAAGGGCTGAAATCCTGCTTGAACATTTTGGAAGTGTTAGACGCGTATTTCAAGCAACGAGAAGGGAGCTACTTTCTGTGAAGGGTCTCGGAGAAAAAACTGTTCAAGCCATACTGGAACTTTTGGACACAAAATATCCAGGACTAGAATGATGAGAATTCAATGAGAGCACTCATATTTTATTCCGTTCAAGCCATTAAACGTATTTAAGGGTGCGAACCGTTTTAAATCTGGAGAAATCATGACCTTAGAACGTTTAGGCGCTTCGCTTCATGAAGCTTTAAGGAAAATTTTCAAAGCAGCTGTTATCGACGAAGCCTCTGTTAAAGAGCTTGTTAGGGATGTGCAGAGGGCTTTACTGCAGGCGGATGTAAACGTTCAACTCGTCTTAGAAATTTCAAAACGCATAGAGGATAGGGCTTTAAAAGAAAAGGTCCCCCCAGGGATCTCAAGGCGTGAACACGTTATCAAAGTAGTTTACGAAGAGTTGACACGCTTTCTAGGTGAAAAACCTGTAGCATTAAAAGTGGAACCGGGCAAAAGAAAGGTCATAATGCTTGTAGGCATTCAAGGATCTGGGAAAACGACAGCAGCAGTTAAATTGGCACGGTACTTCCAGAAAAGAGGTTTGAAGCCTGCACTCATATGCGCCGACACATACCGGCCAGGAGCCTACGAGCAGCTTCAACAGTTGGCAAACAGGATAAACGTGCCAGTATATGGAGATGCGAAAGCTAAAGATCCAGTAAAAACAGCCTTAGAAGGCTTAAGGCGATTCAACGATAGAGACTTGGTAATAGTTGACACAGCCGGGCGCCATAAAGAGGAACACGAGCTTATTAAAGAGATGAAAATGCTTGAGGGAAAAATTAAACCCGACGAGGTTATGCTTGTCATCGATGGAACCATAGGGCAGCAAGCACTCGCCCAAGCTAAGGCTTTCAACGATGCAACTTCTTTAGGATCTATACTGGTTACGAAGCTTGACGGTTCCGCAAGGGGAGGCGGGGCTCTTTCAGCTGTGGCGGCGACAGGTGCGCCTATTAAATTCGTTTGCACAGGCGAGAAAGTTGAGGACATTGAACCCTTCATTCCGTCACGTTTCGTCGGACGCCTTCTAGGCATGGGAGATCTTGAAACTTTAATCGAGAAAGTACGGGAAGCTGAAATAAAAGTCCCGGGAAAAAAAGCTAAGGCTATTCTCAGCGGCAAATTCACGCTGACGGATATGTACGAACAGTTTGAGGCTATGAAAGGCATGGGCCCTTTCCGGAAACTGTTAAGTATGCTGCCAGGGGTATCATACAAAATGCCGGAAGAAAT
>JBBITX010000059.1:0-7239 GCA_037440545.1 Candidatus Bathyarchaeota archaeon | reverse complement strand
GTTGTGGGCTAAACCTATGCCTCCAGCCATGTCGTAGCTGTCCCAAACCTCTGAGCTTCTCTGGTTCACATAGAGGGCTGTTATGCCGTGAACTTGGTTGTATCTGGCTAACTCCATCACTCGGTATTTAAGTGCTCCTCTGTAGGATTCAAGCACTGTAACTGAGTCTATAATTGCCAATTCAATATTCTCTCTTTCGGCAACGTAACGGTAGGTTTCTGCGAAAGTGTTCCAGTCGCGAAGTTCAGGGTAGGCAACTGTGTCGAGTACGAATAAGTTTTCACGTATTTCATCCCAGTCTAAGCCTAAAATGTCAGCCTTCTGTTTCAGCCTAGACTGCAAATCGAAACGTGGCGTGGCGCTTTTCCACGTGTCCTCAGCTGTTACGTAAAGCACCTTCCTTCCAGAAGCAGCAACCCTTACAGCTATTTCCTCCACAAGTATGGACTTGCCAGCTCCAGGAAGGCCTGTTATGGCAAACTGGCCGCATATTGGAACGCCTCCCAAACTTTTTCCTTCAGGGGTGAAGAACAAGCGGTCTATAAAAGTTCCAGTTGCAAAGCCTAACAATGGCTTTTTTGCTTCTATGGCTTCATCTGGCCTAAGCACTAGGCTGCCCAGTTTCTCCTCCTCTTTCTTCTCAATTTTTGTAGTCATAGGCTTCGTGGCGAGCTCCCATTCATCAGCCGGAGCCTTAGCGGTTTTCATGGCTTCTGCTAGAGTCTTAGCCATAGCCTTCATAAGACTTTCAATTTCTGGTGCAGTCTTTTCATACTCTTCTTCATGCATGGGCTCAGGCGCCACTGTGGGCTTTACAGGCTTTCCCTCCAGCTTTTCCTGAGGCATTGTTTCTTCATGGGTTAATGTCCAAAGCTCCCCTCTGCGTTCAATAATTCCCTTATTTTTAAGGGATTGGAGAAGGGCGTAAGCCGAGTTAGGCCCATACTTTGGAATGTTTAGGCCTTCAGCAATATCGTTTAGGGATGCCTTCCCCCCGTGGGCCTTGAGAAACTCCACTATATTCTTTTCCTCAACCATAAATTCTCCCAGTTTAACCAAAATATTTGATAAACAAAATAACTTTTAAACATAGCTCTCCTAAAAAGGTAACTTCTAAGCCTTAAACCGTTCCGTTAGGTTATATAGCTGAAATTGGAATTCTCATATCTGGTGGCTTCCAAATTTGACAAGGCCTAAAATAGGTTTATCAACGCTTTACGCTTTAAGCTACCGCTTAAATAATGCTTTAAGCAGAATTGTCCAAGCTGATGTTAGGTTTATAGAGGTTGTTGACGATGGGCTTCACGCATTAAATAAGCGTGGAGTCTCCCAACTTTTAGATTTCGGAGAATCCCACAATGTTAAGTATTCAGTTCACGCTCCATTTGCAGACATAAATATAGCTTCTCCTTCAAGGCTTATATTGAAAGCCACTGTTAAAAGGCTCTGCAGATCTTTGGAAAACGCACGAGCTTTAAATGCTCATCTGTGGGTTTTCCATCCTGGAATGAAAACTGGGATAAGCATGTTTTATCCGGGCAAGGAGTGGCTTCAAAACATTAAAACTATTAGGCTTTTACATAAAATTGCATGCGATTACGGTTTGAAAATAGGGTTGGAAAACGTTCCAGAGCCCTATCCATTCCTAATGAAGAGCGTCAGGGACTTTGAGGTTTTCTACGATACAGTGGGCGAAGACATAGGTTTAGTTTTAGACGTCGGGCATTCAAACATTAATGGGCAAACTGAGCTTTTCATTAAAACTTTTAGGGATAAAATTGTTCACATCCACGCCCATGACAACGATGGGAAGGCGGATTCCCATAAGGGTATAGGCCATGGCACGGTCAACTGGAAAGGGTTAGCTGAGCTTCTTAAAGAAATAGCCTACGATAAAATTGTGGTTGTTGAATCCGTAAAAAATGTTGAGGAAAGCATTAATGCATTGGCAGCTCTGGTTTAATATTTAACCTTCTGGAAGGGGGATGTCAATTATCATGAAGTCTTCAGCCACCTTTGTATTCTCAAAGGTTTTCAAGGCTTGTTCAAGGAGGATTTTTGAATCTCCATATCTGGCGCTTATATGGGTTAAAACAAGAGTTTTAACATTAGCCTTTTTTGCGGTGTAAGCCGCCTGACTTGGAGTTGAATGTCCATCTTCGTAAGCTCTTTCAGCCATATCATCATCTAAAGTAGCATCATGAATGAGCAATTCAGCTTTAGAAGCAAGCCTCAAAAGCTCCTTAAAAGGCCTTGTGTCCCCTGTGTAAACTATTTTCCTCCCAGGCCTAGGCGGCCCTAGAACTTGTTGAGGCTTAACTATTCTTCCATCTGATAGCTTTACGCTGCGTCCATGCTGAAGCCTTGACCATAATGGGCCTTCAGGAACTCCTAGGCTTTCCGCCTTTTCAGGATAGAACCTGCCAGCACGTTTTTTCTCTATTAAAGCGTAAGCGAAACTTGGTATTACATGGTTAGCCCAAACGGCCTTAACCACATACTCCTCCTCTTCACATATTTTGCCAGCGTCTTCAATTTCATGAACCTCTATGGGGAATGTAAGTCCAAACTGCACTGTTTCTCTTATTCCATCTAAAAACCTCTTTATACCTGGGGGTCCATAAACCTCAAGTTTTCTTTTCCTGTCAAGCAGGGCCATTGTCTGAATAAGCCCTGGCAAGCCTAAAACGTGATCTCCATGCATGTGGGTTATGAAAATTTTCATTTTTTTATGAAAGCCAGCTCCTGCCATAACCATCTGCCTCTGAACTCCTTCTCCGCAGTCGAACATTATTTGTTCACCCTTACGCTGAACCATTATGGCTGGCAAGCTTCTTTTAGGTGTGGGGACACTTCCAGCTGTGCCTAGAAAAACCACTTTCAAACTCATTTTTACGCCTTCTCGAATAGGGCTATTTCCCTAGTTAAGCCTCTGTGAATGTAAACGTGGTGGGACTCTAAATGTTTGTAGCCTAATGAAATGCCAATGCTGCCCACCCCAACTGTTTTAGGGGCAGCCATGCATAAGCGTTTTCCACGCTCCAGCATTTCATAGGCTGCTTTCAACGATTCCTCAATAATATGCCTTGTAGAAAGCCTAAATGTTGAGGCGCTTCTCCCATAGGGCGGATCTGTAGCTATGCAGTCTACAGATTTGACAGGCGGCCTTCCCGCGTCTGCAACTATAAGCCCCTCCGGATTTACACCGAAGTATTTTAGGTTTTTGAGGCTGCCCTTAACCATTCGTTTTTGGATGTCAACTCCAAGCACTCGGCATCCTATAAGGCCGGCTTCAACGAGGAGGCTTCCTGTTCCGCAGAAAGGGTCAAAGAAAATGTCTCCAGGCTTTGGCTTTGAAAGGTTAACCATGCACCTTGCAAGTTTAGCCGGCATGGCTGAAGGGTGAAAGAAGGGTTTTTTCTTAGGGCGTCTCTCCATAAACTGCTTAGGCGAAACCTGAGCTAGCAGTAATCCGAAAACAAACTTTTCATCAGTAAAAACTCCTATGAAAGTCTTATCCGGATTTCTGAGATTTACTTTAGCTCCATCAGCCATGTTTAGGATAAGTTCGCCCAATTTCCTTTCAAGAGCCATCCCATCAACTATTCCACCATGGCTTTTGACGCGTTTCAAACGCACAGCGAAGCTTTCTCCCCTCTCCAACAGTTCGCTTATGTTCAGCAATCTTGCAGCTTTAACTATTTGGCTCGGTTCACCTTGGCATGTGAATTGCTCCAGCCCACAAACCCTTGTTAAAGCTGCCCTGGCTTCCACGGCCTTTACACATTTTAAGTCTGCTTCAATCCTTAAAACCTGGTCAAGTTTCTCTAAAACATTGAATGGGTAGTTTTCCGCCATAAGTATGGCTTTAACTTCGGACACTGGAAGAGTTTCATGCTCCCCTGAAAGAAGAAAGAAAAGTTTAGCCACGTTAATGCTCCTTTAACTCCCCACTTATAAGAGGGGCAAGGGAAACCTTACTTACACGGCTTGAAATGCTGTCTGTTCCAACAACCTCTTCAACACCTGCGTCGAGAATTCGCCTTTCAGCGTCCCCTACAAGTAGGGGATGTACACAGGCAACGTGAATCCTTCCAGCTCCAAGCTCCTTTAAAATTTTTGCAGCTGCAATTACTGTGCCTCCTGTGCTTATAATGTCGTCGAAAATTATCACTGTTTTATTTTTAATTTCAAATTTCTTCTTCTCAACGCTGACGCGGCCTGTGTAGCGGTCTCTGTGCTTTTCAAGAAATCCATATTCCCCTCCTAATACTCTCGCCGCCTCCATAGCTATGCCTAAAGCTCCCATGTCAGGTGCCAATGAAAAGGCGCCTTCAAAGCCTTTCCTTTTAAAATATTCAGCTAAAAGTGGAATGGCTGAAAGATTTTTTGTTTTTAAGGGAAAACTTTTTAGGGCTTCCTCTTTATGCACGTTTACCGTTATTAAGCTGTCAACTCCGGCGGCTTTAATCATTCTTGCTATGGCTTCTATGCTTACAGGTTCTCCTGGTAGGAAAACCCTGTCTTGGCGGGCGTAGGCGAGGTATGGAACTACTGCTGTAACCTCTACGGCTCCGTCTCTCTTAGCTGCATCTGCTAACAGGGCTAACTGCATTATGTTTGCATCTTGGGGTGGGCTTGTAGTTTGCACCAACACCACTTTTTCGCCTTTAACCCCGCCTTCAAGCCTTAAATAGGATTCTCCGTCTGGGAAAGCCTTGAAGAAGACGTTTATGGCTTCAACGCCTAGAAGCTTTGCTATTTCTTCGCCTAGAGTTTTTGAAGCAGGGCCAGCTACTATCTTCATTTAACTTCACTTCTAGGCTTTTCCAGAGGCGCTGAACTGTTCTATAAGCTCTTTAGCTCTGTCCATGCGGATTTTTCTTTCTTCAACCATTTTTTCAGCCACTAAATCTATAAGTTCTCCTGTGGCTCCTGCCGCTATTGCTATGTTTCTTGCGTGAAGTGACATGTGTCCCCGCTGTATACCCTCATGGGCTAGGGCTCTCAGGGCTCCAAGGTTCTGGGCAAGCCCCACCGCTGCCAGAACCTCTGCAAGCTCGTTAGCCGTTTTAACTCCTAATATTTTTAGGCATATTTTGGCTATCGGGTGAGTTCGAACAGCCCCTCCTATTAGGCCTATGGCCATGGGCAGTTCTATTGATCCTACAAGGTCTCCGTTATCGTTTTTCTCCCATGTGGAAAGAGTTGTGTAACGTCCGTTTTTGGCTGCATAGGCATGGGCTCCAGCTTCTATGGCGCGGTGGTCATTGCATGTGGCCACGGTCACAGCTATCACTCCGTTCATTATGCCCTTATTGTGGGTTGCCGCCCTATAAGGGTCTGCAGCTGCAAAAGCCCAGGCGTTTACTATGCCGTCTACAACCTCCTCGCCGCCAACAGCCTCTTTCGGCACTTTGCACCATGCCCTTGCTAGGCGTTTAACAGCTAAATTGGATATTATTCTTAAGTATACGCGTCCTCCAGTGACTCTTTCTATAATTGGGGCAACTGCCTCACACATTGTGTTGACAGCGTTGGCGCCCATGGCGTCACGGCAGTCTACATGCAGCTCAGTTATAACCATGGGTCCATGGGCTGTGTAGACGATTTTGACGTCTAAGTCCTTGGCTCCTCCACCCATGGAAACCAAGACTGGATCTTGGTCGTTTGCCCTTTTTAGAAGGTCATCTTTAGCCTGAATTACTCTCATTCTAGCTGCGTATGGATCCTTCACGCCTACCGCCTGAATTTGTCCAATCATAATGGGCGGGGTGCTGCTTGTAAAGAATCCTCCTCCCTCTCTAGCCATCTTAGCTGCATAGCTGGCTGCAGCTACAACAGATGGTTCCTCAATGGCCATGGGAATCAAATAGTCACGGCCGTTTATCAGAAAGTTCACAGCTATTCCAAGGGGTATGGGTATGGCGCCTACAACGTTCTCTATCATGCGGTCAGCCAATTCTAATGGGAGGGAACCTGTACTCTGAAGTGAAGCGCACTCCTGATCTGTTAACCCGGCAAACTCTTTAACAAACTGTAAACGTTCCTTTGGACTTAGCCTATAAAATCCTGAAAACATCGATGTTTTGCTCATAAGATTTCACTCTCTCAGCACCTCAAATATCAAAAGCGCCATTACTTTTAAGCTTTAATGGAAAATGAGCCGTGTAAGCGATAGAAAGTTAATTTCAAAAGGTTAGGTTAAGCCTCCCTGTAAATGTTGAAGGAAGCCCAAAATCTGGCATACCTAAGTTGTTTTTGGAGCTAGCCAGTCAATAAGCTTCCTCGGCTCGCTGCATTCTATCTTAACAGTTATGGGTCCTAGCGGGGATTCTGCAACTGCTTTGGAGAAGGATACATGTCCAGCGAAGGCCACCTGCTTGTTCAAGTAGAAAACTATGGTGTTTTGGCTTAATCCTTCAAATAGAGCTCCCCTTGCAGCGTCACGTATTCTTTCCCTTCTAAGCATATTATACAGCTTTACAAGGGATTCAACCCCCCTTGCCTCGCCTACTAGGAGGCTGCCCTGAGCTTGAACCCTTAACTCCATGGGTATGCTGCCTAGAACATTTTCAACAGCCCTTCTCACCTTTTCTTCAGACTCTGTTGGTTTAACCTCGACTTCCACGTGTATGGTTAAGTCATCCATTTCTCCTCAATCCTTCTGAATATTTCTTCAGCTTTCATTTTAACATATTCTAGGCTTTTCTCGTTAACTATCATATACTCAGCCATTGCAATGGTGCTTCCAAGTCCAACGTTTAACTCTCGCATGTCCCTTTCAACGAAGGTCTCCCAGTTTTTCGGGTCATCGCTTCTTTGACGGTTGTAAAGCCTGCGAAATCTTGTTTCAGGCGATGAATGTAAAGCAACTAAAACAAATTTTTCAAAGTTTTTCCTAAACTCCTTAACCTCTGCGAGGCTTCTAACACCGTCAACAATGATTTTTCTACGGGCATCCCTCAGTATTTTCGGGACACATCTCATCGCTATTGCGTTCTCCCCTTCCACACGCCTCAGTTCAAGCATCAGGCTCCCAAGGTTTTCAGGAGTCGGATCCAAACCCCTTCTCTTCGCCTCCTCTCTAACCTCATCGCCCATAACAACAACTCCGTAACCGAAGTTTCTGGCAACGTTGACAACAACAGATTTTCCAGATCCAGGCATTCCAGCCAAACCAACAATTAGCTTATCCGCCTTCATCAGGAAACCATCTGAACATGTTTTAAAATAATT
>JBBITX010000058.1:0-7317 GCA_037440545.1 Candidatus Bathyarchaeota archaeon | reverse complement strand
CCAAGTTTAGCTAGGTCAGCGGCAACTGTTAATCCTGCAGGGCCTGCGCCTATAACTGCAATTTTCCACCCTGTGGGCGGGGGCTTTTCTGGGATGCTGAACCCCCTCTCCCTCTCCCAGTCAGCTACGAAGCGTTCTAAGCGGCCTATGCTGACGGGGTCTCCCACCTTCCCTAAAGTGCAGTATTTTTGACATTGTTCTTCTTGGGGGCATACGCGTCCACATATGGCTGGAAGGCTGTTTTTCTCCTTGATTTTCCTAATGGACTCTTCATATTTTCTCTCCTTTAAGAGCTTTATGAAGGCTGGAATTTCTATTTCAACAGGGCAGCCCTTTACGCATGGAGGGTTTTTGCATTGTAAACATCTATCTGCTTCAGCTAAGGCTTGCTCTTCATTATAGCCTAAAGCTACTTCGTTAAAGTTTTTAGCCCGAACTTTCGGATCTTGCTTCGGCATTTGAACACATGTCTTCTGAATTTTAGGCTTAACTGAAGGTTCACCCATTTAATGAGCGCCTCCTTTTCTCCCAATGTTCTAGGGCTATTTTCTCCTCTGCGAGGAAGCTCATCTGCCTTTTAATAAGCTCTCCGAAATCCACTTTGTGAGCGTCAAACTCTGGTCCGTCTACACATGCAAATTTTGTTTCTCCACCCACAGTTACTCTGCAGGCTCCACACATGCCCATTCCATCAACCATTATTGAGTTTAAACTTGCAATGGTGGCAATTTTATAAGGCCTTGTGACTTCAGCTACTGCCCTCATCATTACAGCTGGGCCAATTGCATATACAAGTTTAAAGTTGTACCCTTTTTGGATAAGCATTTTTAAAACCTCGCTTACGAAGCCCTTCTGGCCTTTAGTTCCGTCATCTGTAGAGATGTGAACCTCATCTGAAACCTTTCCCATTTCATCTTCAAGTATTAGAAGTCCAGCTGTTCTTGCACCTACTATTGAAATAACCCTATTTCCAGCCTCCTTAAGCGCCCGCGCTATTGGATATGCTGATGCCGTGCCAACGCCTCCACCTACTACACACACTGTGCCGAAGCGTTTTATCTCGCTTGGGTTTCCAAGAGGACCAGCTATGTCTAATATTCCATCACCCTCCCCTAGCATTCCAAGCTTCCTCGTGGATACTCCAACTTCAAGGAAAATCAAAGTTATTGTTCCCTTCTCACGGTTCCAGTCCACAAGTGTTAGGGGGAAACGCTCCCCTTCCTCATCAACCCTTAAGATTACGAACTGTCCAGGCTGGGCTTTTTCAGATATTTCTGGGGCTAAAATCTCCATCATTTTAATGCCTGTTGCTAACTCCAATTTTTTAATTATCTTGTACATTTTAAGGTCCTTCGCAAACTGTTGGGTGGATGAATAGAAACTAAACTCATTATGACTGGAAATATAAAAGCTTTCTTATAAAATCTCTAAATTCTTTGAAAATTATTCCTTATAATGGTATGGGCGTTTGATGTAGCCGTAAGCCTCAACTGCAGCTGTTATAGCCTGCCCAACAGCTGTTCCCACCTGCTTGACAGGATGGTTTGTAACGTCTCCTGCTGCGTAAACCCCTGGGATGTCTGTTCTTTGACGGGTGTCCACTATTATATACCCGTTTTCGTCAACTTTCACTCCGGCTTCTTTTGCTGTTTGGCTGTTTGGGTTTTCTCCAACCTGTATGAAAACTCCATCCACCATGGTTTCTTGGGCTTCTCTGTTTTTCAAGTTAAATAGCACAGCTTTTTCAACTATTTTTTCGCCCTTTATCTCCTTCAATTCGGTGTTCCATAGCACCTCCACGTTTCCCTTACCCAGCAAAGCTTTTACACGGGCTTCTTCAGCGCGGAAGGCATCTCTACGATGGGCAACTTTAACTTGTGATGCCAGCTCTGATAGGTATAGTGCAGTTGCCACGGCGGAGTTTCCACCCCCCACTATGAGGACCTGTTTACCCTTGAAGAGCGGGCCGTCGCATATCCCACAATGGCTTACACCCCTGCCTTTAAACTCTTTTTCACCTGGAACGCCCAGTTCGCTGTAGCTTGTGCCTGAAGCTATTATAACTGCCTTAGCCATATATTCGCCTTGAGCTGTTTTCACGATTTTCTCCTCGCCTTTCAAATCCAAACTTTCCACTTTTTCAAGTTCACGTAGTGCTGCGCCGAGACTTCGACATTGGGAAATCATTTTCTCTGCAAGTTCTAAGCCGCTTATCCTCTCAAAGCCAGGGTAATTCTCTATGACGGGAGCATCTATAACTTTGCCTCCAGCTGTTTTCTCTTCGAGAATTAGGGTTTTCAATCCGCTTCTGACAGCATAAATTCCAGACGTTAATCCGGCAGGTCCGGCGCCGATTATTATTATTTCCCAATTTTCCATGGATGAAACCTGTCCCATTCTCAGCCTTAATCGTCTTCCAGGTCCATGTCAAGCTCCATTATTTCCAGCTCGTAGCATTCTGGACGTAGGCCGTCGTATGTTTCACATTCTTCTTTTGTGATTTTTCTGCCGCAGTTTAGGCATCTATAAATGTGTTCATTCATTCTCGTCATTAAACATTTATGCTTACGCTGTTATAAGGCTAGTGCTACCAGTTCAGCTACATCCATGACCTGTATTTTCCCCTCGTTTCCCGTTGTTTTAACGGCGTCTTCAATTGTTAGAAGGCAGAAGGGGCATGCTACAGCCAGTATTTCAGCTTCTGCTTCAACAGCGTTTGTAACCCTTATTTCTGCTAGACGGGGGCCTGGAATGTCAATCCACATTCTTCCCCCTCCACCTTCACAGCATAAGCTTCTGCTTTTCGAACGGTCGAACTCTAAGAGTTTTGCTCCAGGAATGCTTTCAATTACTTTTCGAGGCTCCTCATAAATGTTGTTTTGCTTTCCAAGGTAGCATGGATCATGGTATATGACCTTTTTATTCAAATCCTTTGCCATGGTCAGTTTTCCGTTTTCAATAAGCTTGGCCAAAAGCTGGGTGTGATGCTGCACATCAAAGCTTTTCTGGCTATATCTGTTTTTAAAAGTGTGGTAGCCGTGGGGACAGCTGGTAACAAGCTGTTTCACGCCGTATTTGTTGAACACTTTAATGTTTTCTTCAACTAGAAAATCGAATAGTCCCTTCTCTCCCATGCCGTAGACTTCGCTTCCACAACAGTTTTCCTCCAATCCTAAAACTCCAAAGTTTAACCCAGCCTTTTCCAAGCATTTCACAAGGCTTTTAGCTACGTTTTGAACTCTCATGTCGTAGGCCGGTGTGCAACCCACATAAAACAATAATTCTACACCTTGGGTGAAAGGCTTAACATTAAGGTCTTGACTCCATTCTAAACGTTTACTTCTAACTCTACCCCAAGGGTTTCCATTTTTAAATATGCTTTCAAGGGCATCTCTGATTGTCGGAGCTATATCCCCACTTTCCACAGCCATGCTTCTTATATCTATAAGAAACTCGTATGGATTTAAGTCCTTGGGACAGCGAACTCCGCATGTTGCGCATGTAGTGCAACTCCACAATTCATTTGAGGGATGTATTGTAAGTCGGCCGAGGGCTGAGACCTCCCTCATGTAACGCCTGATATTAAGGTTAGATTTTCTTGCGACTGGACAGCTTCCAGTGCACGTTCCGCACTGTATGCACTCTAAAAGTTTATGCTTTTGAACAAGTTCTTGGGGATTCATTTTATGTCACTTTTTCAGAAAGTGAAGAGTAAGATTTTAAAAGCCTTTCCCTTCTATGAGTCTAAAAGAATCATAAAACTCGGAGACAATAGTATGGAAGAAGTTAGGGAGGCAACTAAGGAGCCTAGAATTGGCATTTTTGTTTGTGAATGCGGTGGAAACATCGGAGATGTTGTTGATGTTAAAGCCGTTGTTGAAAAGGTGAAAAACTGGGACAAGGTTGTTACAGCAAAATACCATAAATACCTATGTTCCAAACCAGCTCAGGAAATGATTGCTGAAGCAATAAAAAAGGAGAACTTGGACAGGGTTGTTGTATCCTCTTGTACGCCTAGAATGCACCTAGCCACTTTTCAAAGCGTCTTAGAAAGAGCTGGGCTAAACCCATACATGCTTGAATTCGTAAACATTAGAGAGCAAGATTCTTGGGTTCACGGTCCTAAACCCTCTGCAGAAGCAACTAAGAAGGCTGTAAGCCTAATAAGAGGGGGTTATGAACGTTGCTTAAAACTTGAACCTTTGGAGATGATAAGTGAGAAGGGTTCAAGGGAAATCCTAATAGTGGGGGGAGGCATAGCTGGAATAACTGCAGCCCTTGAGCTTGGCTACCTCGGCTACAAGGTTCACCTTGTTGAAAGGAGGCCAAGCATTGGAGGTAACATGGCTAAACTTACAAAGGTTTTCCCAACTTTAGACTGTGCCCAATGCATTTTAACTCCTAGAATGGCTGAAGTTGGAAGAAACCCCAATGTAAACCTGTATACTTACGCTGAAGTGCAAGAGGTTAGCGGTCGACCAGGAAACTACAATGTTAAAGTTTTTATGAAGCCAAGGGGGGTTGACGTTGAAAAGTGTAGAAGCTGCGGCGTATGCGCAAAAGTTTGCCCGGTTACAGTTCCTGAGGAATTCAACGAAGGCTTATCCACAAGGAAGGCTGCATATATAGAGTTTCCCCAAGCTGTCCCTTCAGCATACGCCATTGACTTTAACGCCTGCACAAAATGTGGGAAATGCGAACAGTATTGTCCAGCCAAAGCCATAAACCTTAACGACGTGGGAAAAATTATTGAGTTAAACGTAGGCGCCATAATTTTAGCCACAGGCTACAGGCTTTACGACGCATCTAAACTTGAAAACTACGGGTACGGCGTCTACAAAGATGTTATCACCATGATGGATTTGGAGAGGCTTACGTCAGCAACTGGGCCGACAGGAGGCTACGTTAAGAGGGCAGATGGCGGCGATGTTAGGAATGTTGCAATCGTTTTATGTGCAGGTTCCAGAGACAAGAATCACATTTCATACTGCAGCCGCATATGCTGCATGTACGCTTTGAAACAGGCTTTTGTCCTGAAGAAGATGCTTGGAGTAGACGTGACCATTTATTATACGGATATTAGGGCAACTGGAAAGGGGTATGAAGACCTTTACTGGAGGGATCAGGAAGCTGGAGTGGTTTTCATCCGGGGGAAGGTCGCAGAAGTCTGGAAGAACAACAATGGAAAGCTTGTAGTCCAAGCTGAAGACACCTTGACAGGGGAAACAAGGGAAGATGAATTTGACATGGTGGCTTTGGCAACGCCCATGGTTCCTCCAGACGGGCTTAAGGAGCTTTCTGAAAAAATGAAGGTTCCACTAGGAGAGGACGGCTTCATAACTGAGAAACATCCAAAACTCGACCCGGTAGACTCCCTTGTAACTGGAATATTTGCATGTGGATGCGCCCTAAGCCCCAAAGACGTGCGGGACACAGTTTCAGACGCCTTAGGTGCAGCTGCAAAGGCTGCCCTATTCCTAAAAAGCGATTATGTAACAACAAGCCCTGAAAAGGCCTTTGTCACAGCAGACTTGTGTAATGGCTGTGAAGTATGTGTTAAGATTTGCCCAGTAAACGCCGTAACAATGCATGATGGAAAAGCCAAAATCGATCCATTCCAGTGTACAGGCTGTGGTGCATGCATTCCCGAATGTCCCCAGGAAGCTATAGACTTTAAAAACTCTACGACGAAACAGATAATCGCCAACATAAAGGGACTGCTTTCAGACAAGTCTCCAGAAGAGATTAGAATAATATCTTTTGTTGATAAAAACGTTGGATATACAGGCCTGGACTTTTTAGGACTTGACCGTGCAAACTATCCGGAGAACATCCTCATAGTAGCTGTTCCATCAACCGCAATCCTTGGAAAGAAGCACATTTTAGCAGCTTTCGCCTACGGTGCAGACGGCGTATTAGTCATTGAGGGAAGCGAGGAAATAGATGAGAAATTCTCTAAGAAAAGGATGATTAACATGGGAAAAGAGATAGCCACCTTTGGAGTTGAAACCATGAGGCTTAGGTACAGCTACGTTCCACTTCCAGTATATAAGAAGGCAGCAGAACTCTTCACAATGTTTACAGACAGAATCAAAAAGTTCGGACCGTTAGCTGAAGAAAAACGCAAAAACATAAGGGAAAAACTGCAAATATAGAGTCCGACCACACTCCATTTTTATAAACGTTTTTAATAGTTCTATTTTTCCATCCCTCTTTGCTGCCTTTGAGGAGCATGGTAAGGCGTCGGGATGAACTCAACTCCAGGTCTCGTTTGAACTGTCTGCGTTGACGAAAGGCTGCTCCTAGAATCTTTCACGCACGGTTTTGGGGTTTTGGATAAAAGTTTAATATGATGTTTTGCATTTAACTCTGTGCGGTGTTAGATTTGAGGGATCAAGTTCTCAGATTTTGAGAACAAAACATTTAAACCTCGATGGAACAGTTTAGAAGGTTTTATGGAGTTTTTAAAGAAAATCGAGGAGAAATGGCAGAAACGTTGGGATGAAGCCAAAGTTTTCGAGGCGGACCCTGACCCTTCTAGGCGGAAATTCTATATTACTGTGGCATATCCCTATCCAAACTCTCCGCAACATATTGGTCATGCGAGAACCTACACTTTAGCTGACGTTTACGCCCGTTACATGCGAATGCGGGGTTATAACGTTCTACTTCCAATGGCTTTCCACTACACTGGAACACCTGTTTTGGCCATGGCTAAAAGGTTAGCAGAGAACGATCAGGACTTGATAGAAGACTTTGTAAACGTTTACAAAGTTCCAAGGGAGAAGCTTAAGGATTTAACAGATCCGCTTGCAATGGCTCAGTATTTTCACCAAGAGATTAAGGAAGGGATGAAAAGTATAGGGTATTCCATAGACTGGAGACGCGAATTCACAACAATAGATCCTCAATACAATCGATTCATAGAATGGCAGTTTCATAAGCTTCGCGAGAATGGCTATATAAAACGGGGAAGCCACCCTGTTGGTTGGTGTCCTAAAGATGGAAACCCAGTTGGGCAGCATGACACGAAGGGAGATGTCGAGCCGGAAATAGGTGAATTCACCCTTATAAAATTCAAATTTGAAGATTGGATTCTTCCAACAGCTACTCTGCGTCCTGAAACAGTTTTCGGCGTTACAAACATATGGTTAAACCCAAAAGCAAGGTATGTAAAAGCCACTGTGGACGGCGAGAAATGGATAGTGAGCCAAAAATGTGCTGAAAAGTTAACATATCAAAATCACATTGTGAATATAAATGAAAGCTTTTATGGAAAATGCCTCATTGGAAAACGTGTTAAAAACCCAGTTACAG